>DALYEI010000006.1:0-48861 GCA_031972685.1 Minisyncoccota bacterium
GGTCAGACATACCGCGGTGAATACGTTCTCAAGTCTTGTACTCACCGCCCGTCAATTCAAGGGAGCCGGGAGTACCCGAAGTCTCTTCATAAGGAGGGCCTACGGTAAGCTCGGTGACAGGGAATAAGTCGTAACAAGGCACGGGTAGCGGAAGCTGCTCGTGGAATAATTCAATTTGAATGTATTAATGTTTTCTATATAAAACTTAATACGTGTCGATATTGTATACCTCAATTGAGTATACAATGGTCTTTATATAATACGGACCTAAAAAATTATATTGACAGAGAGGAAAGACTCTTAATATTTTAAATAATATTAGAACGGAACAAAATAAAGGACAGCATAAAATAAAAAACCTATTCGCAAGAATAGGTTTTTTATTTTAGTTTATTTGTTATAATTTAAATATGAGTTCTACTCGTGTTGGAATAATTAGACATATAGATAATCCAAACTTCGAAAAGACAAGTGGTTTATTTGATATTTTTCAAAATGAATTAAATAATGATCAATATAAATTAGTTGATATTTTTATCGATGATAAAAATACTTGGCATCATTTAGGTATTCCAATACTGCCTATGGATTTACATCATAAAGTAGATTTAGTGTGGAATGAAAACGATCCTCATATTGCTCAAACCCTTTCTCATATAGGTATTCCTCATGTTAGTAGAAATGCTTTTCATATTTTATTAGAAAAAAATAAAAATAATTTAAAAAAATATTTAGAAAATTTAAATATATCTGCTCCAAGGAATCTAATAATCTCTCCATATCAAAAAGATATTGATGGTGATCTAGAAATTTATGCTATGAAAAAAGCAAAAGAAGTTTGGAATAAATTTTCTCCACCGTATACTTTGCATGCAAGTAATGATAAAGATACAGCAATCTTTACTGTTAAAACTTTTGATGAATTATTATCTCGTATCTATGAATTGTTAAGTAGAGGCAATGCTGTATTAGTTGAAGAAATTATTTTTGGAGATAAAACTACTTTTCATTTTTTGCCGAATTTCCGTAATCAAGATTATTATAGTTTATCGCCCCTAGCTTTAAAGAAAGATATTAAAGATAAAATAGAAGAGATCGCTAAGACTTTAATTAATAATTTAGGCATAAAACATTATTTAAAAATCGATTTTATAATTAAAGGTAATACTCTATACATAGATAATATAAATACTAATTTAAATTTACAAGATCAAGATTTTAAAGGACGTATTCATAATTTTGGTATTAAAAATAAAGATATCATTGAACATATTTTTAAAAATGCTACAATATAAATGTTGTTTTTATCTGTAGCGGATGGTCGCACTCACATAGGCACATATGTTGGAGTTTAGCCATCATCCGCTTCAAATGCAAATAACAAAAAATCACTTACAAAATTTGTAAGTGATTTTTTGTTAGATTATTTTTTAATTTTTTAAATTATTTAAGAAAAATATTTTTCTTAAATAATTATTTTATTTCTGATTTTATTTTTTGATTAAAATTATTTTTTATTTTTCAAAAAAATTTTTTTAAAAAATAAAAAATATTTTTTTACACTTCAATTTATTCAGTGTTCTAAATTTTTTAAATTTATTTTATAAATAAAAAATTTGAAGTTATCCACATTTTTGTGAAAAAAAATTTGTTTTTTATTTTGAAGTGCGAGATAATTAAATTAGATATTTACAATAATTTTTTTAAAAATATTTTTTAAAAATTTTTTCTAAAATATTTTTACGGTCGGTTATTGTAAACATGATTAAAAATTTAATTTCGCGCAAGCGACAAAAATATATGGCAGCAAAAAAGAAAGTTGCAAAGAAAGCAGTTAAGAAAGTTGCAAAGAAAACAACAAAGAAAGTTGTTAAGAAAGCAGCTAAAAAAGGAAAGAAATAATTCTTTTCCCACTTCAAGAAAAAGCCCCCACGTGGGGTTTTTTCTTTTCTTTATATTTAAGCCTTTATTTGATATAATGATTATATGAGTATATTTGATACAATTTTCGGGGATACGAGTGTTAAGTTTATAAAAAAAGCAGAAAATTTATTGGCTAAAATCAATGATTTAGAATCAGAAGTTATAGAACTTAAGGATGAAGATTTCCCTAATAAAACCAAAGAATTAAAAGATAGATTAGAAAAAGGTGAATCTTTAGAAGATATTTTACCTATAGCTTTTGCTTTAGCTCGTGAAGCAGCCAAAAGAAATCTCAAAGAGCGCCATTATGATGTGCAAATTTTAGGAGGTATCGCATTACATAAAGGCAACATAGTTGAAATGAAAACAGGTGAAGGTAAAACTTTAGTTGCAACCTTGCCTACTTATTTAAATGCACTTAGTGGTAAGGGAGTTCATATTGTTACAGTGAATGATTATTTGGCTCGTCGTGATGCCGTACTGATGGGGCAAGTTTATAATTTTCTCGGTTTGTCTGTGGGAATTATTAATTCGCAAAATGTTTCTTATCAATACGATCCAACTCATAAAGAAGAAGATAAAGAACGTGATCAAGTTGGTGAATTTAAGGTTATGTATGATTTCTTGAAACCAGTAAGTCGTAAAGAAGCATACGCTTGTGATATTACTTATGGAACTAATAATGAATACGGTTTTGATTATTTACGTGATAACCTCGCTCATAATAAAAACGATCTCGTTCAACGCGAGCACAATTTTGCAATTGTCGACGAGGTAGACTCGATTTTAATCGATGAAGCGCGTACTCCTTTGATTATTTCTCAAGCTTCAAGTGATTCTGAAGATTTTTATACTAAATTTAATAATATAGCTCGTCAACTCAAAAGAGATCTCGACTATACTGTTGATGAAAAGTTGCGCGCAATTACCTTGACTGATGACGGTATAACAAGAGCAGAAAATTTACTCGGTATTTCAAATATTTATACTGAAAAGGGAATAAAATACGTGCATCATTTAGAAACTGAGGTTAAAGCTAATGCGATTTACGAAAAAGATAAAGATTATGTTGTTCAAAATGGTGAAGTTATTATCGTTGATCCTTTTACCGGACGTTTGCAACCTGGACGTCGTTGGTCTGAAGGTATTCATCAAGCGATAGAAGCTAAAGAAGGGGTGAAAATCGAGAAAGAAACTCGTTCTGCAGGCTCTATAACTTTTCAAAATTATTTTCGTTTTTATAAAAAACTTGCTGGTATGACTGGAACTGCTATTACTTCTAAAGAAGAATTTTTGAAAGTTTATGGTTTAGATGTTATCGTCGTGCCAACTCATAGAAAAGTTCAAAGAATTGATCAATCAGATTTAATTTTTCAAACAGAAAAAGGTAAGTGGCAAGCAATTGCTCGCAAGGTTAAAGAATTAAATAGTAAAGGGCAACCCGTATTAATAGGTACAATTTCTATTGAAAAAAATGAATTACTTTCTGCTTATTTGAAAGAATCAGGCGTACCTCATACTATACTTAATGCTAAAAATCACGAGCGTGAAGGTGAAATTATTGCTCAAGCTGGGCGCAAAGGAGCGGTAACTATCGCTACGAATATGGCTGGACGTGGAATCGATATTAAACTTGGTGGAAATCCTGCAACTAAAGAAGAATACGAAGAAGTAAAATCTTTAGGAGGACTTTTTGTTTTAGGTACGGAGCGTCATGAAGCTCGTAGAATAGACAATCAGCTTAGAGGCCGTTCGGGTCGTCAAGGTGATCCGGGAGAAACTCAATTTTTCGTATCACTCGAAGATGACTTAATGCGTATTTTCGGTTCAGAAAATATTAAAAAAATGATGGGGCGTTTCGGTATTCCAGAAGACGAACCTATTCAAAATGGTTTAATTACTAGAACTTTAGAAGGAGCTCAAGCTAAAATCGAAGGTTTTCATTTTGATGCTCGTAAAAATACCTTAGAATATGATAACGTCTTAAATCACCAAAGAAATTCTATTTATGACCGTCGTCGTAAAATGCTACTCGCAGACAAGGAGGGTATAGAAGAAGTTCTAAATAATGTGGTTATTTTTAATCCAGATTTAGCAAATATTATAGAAGAAAAAAGAAGTAAATTAGGCGAAGTTTCTTTCTTGGAGACTGTACGACGTATTGCGTTATATACTAATGATACTTTATGGATGGAGCATTTAGAAGCGATGGATTATTTGCGTTCTTCTGTGAATTTGCGTGCCTATGGTCAGAGAGAGCCTTTAGTTGAATATAAACGTGAAGGATTACTTATGTTTAGAGAAATGGAGCAAGCTTTCCTTGAGCAAACTTCATCACTAATTTCAAATATCAAAACTGATAATGTTCAAATTAATCTAGTAGAAGAAGAGAAGAAAGAAACTGTTTATGTAACTAATCAAAATAATACTATCCCTAATAATTCTACTAGTTCTAATAAAGATGAAGTTGGTAGAAACGATCTCTGTCCTTGCGGATCAGGAAAAAAATACAAAAAATGCCATGGAGCGTAAGCATAAAATATGCTAGAATAATATTCTATGACTAGACGAGTTTGGTTTATGTTTTTTACTATATTTATCGATATGTTGGGAATCGGAATTCTTTTTCCGGTTATTCCTCAACTTTTAGGTAATCCTGATTCTCCTTATTTTTTACTTCCCACTACTGAGGCTGATTTAGGTTTAATCTTTTTAGGGCTTTTAGTTTCTAGTTATCCTTTCGCTGCGTTTTTTGCTGCGCCTATATTAGGTGCGATATCTGATAAATTTGGTAGAAAACCTGTGCTTCTAATCTCGATTTTAGGAACTTCTATTTCTTATTTTATCTTTGCTTATGCGATTTTGATTAAGAATATTCCTTTATTGTTTTTTTCTAGAATTGTCGATGGTATAACCGGAGGTAATATTGCCGTAGCTCAAGCGGTAGTAGCAGATATTACTAAACCTGAAGATAGAGCAAAAACTTTTGGAACGATAGGAGCTGCTTTTGGACTTGGCTTTATTATCGGGCCTTTTTTGGGTGGAATTTTATCTAGTCCGTCAATTTTGCCATTTTTTAATGCGACTACACCTTTTATTTTTTCTGGATTTTTAGCATTATTTAATGTAATTTCTATTAAATATTTCTTTAAAGAAAGTATTAAAGATAAAGATCATGCTAGGAAAATTGATTTTTTTGCTTCGATTAAAAATATAGTAAAAGCTGGAAAATTTGAAAATATTCGTTTTTTGTTTTTGGTATCATTTTTATTTAATGCAGGTTTTTCTTTCTTCACTTCTTTTTTTAATGTTTATTTAACTCATAAATTTAATTTTTCTTCAGCTTTGATTGGTAACTTTTTTGCTTATGTTGGTGTTTGGATTATCCTTACTCAAGTTTTAGTAGTTCGGAAATTATCTAAAAAATATTCCGAAATCGATATTTTAGGTATTAGTTATATTCTTTCAGCTATAGGAATTATTTTATATTTATTACCTGATCATGCTTGGGTATTACTTTTTATTGTTCCTCTTGCTTCTATCCCAAATGGTGTTCAACAGGCTAATTTTTCAGCTCTGCTTAGTAAAAGAACTCCAGAAAACGTGCGTGGCGAGGTTATGGGTATTAATTCTTCAGTGAACTCTTTGGGTCAAGCAATACCTCCGCTTTTTGCTGGAGGTATTGCTGCTATTTTTAGCTCAACTACTCCTATTGTTTTTGGGGCTGTTATTGTATTTTGTGCAGGAATAGTCTTTATATATAAAGTTAAAAAAGCTAATTAAATATTGTTTAAATTAATGCTATAATATTAGCGTGAAAAATATAATCAAAAATCTGAAATTTAAAAGAAAAGCTATTGCTTTTTTAGCAAAAGCTAAGTTTTTTGGTGATCCTGGTAATGATTTTAAAATCATTGGTGTTACGGGAACTAACGGCAAAACTACTACGGCTACTTTGCTTTATCAAATTACTCTAGCTTTAGGGTATAGAGTTGGGCAAATTGGAACTACAGGGATTTATATTAATGGCAAGAAAATTAATTTTGATCAAAAAATACCTACGACTCCGGATCCCTTAGGTTTGCGTAAAATTTTCAAATTAATGAAAAAAGAAAAAGTAAAATACGTATTTATGGAAGTTTCAAGTCACGCTATGGATCAAGATAGAGTTGCCGGGATTACTTTTACAGGAGGAATTTTTACAAATTTAACTCACGATCATTTAGATTATCATGATAGTTTTGCAGAATATTTTAAAGCCAAGAAAAAGTTTTTTGATATTTTACCTAAAGGAGCTTTTGCTTTATCTAATACTGATGATGAGCACGGACCTTTAATCTACGAAAATACAAAAGCAAAAAAGTATTCTTATGGTTTTATGGGTGGAGAGAGTTTTCATGGCGAATTATTTAAAGCTGATTTTTCAGGTATTTATGCTCGTTTTAATGGAGAAAATATTTATTCGAAACTTTTAGGAAAATTTAATGCTTATAATTTACTAGCAGTTTTTAGTACTTGCTTTATTTTAAAATTTCCAGTACATAAAGTAGTAATGCTTTTAGAAGATATCAAAGCCCCAGAAGGTAGATTTGAATATTTTACTAAAAATAATATTACTGTTATTGTAGATTATGCTCATAGTCCGGATTCTTTAGAAAAAGCTATTTTAACTGCAAAAAATATTAAAAATGAAGAAAGTAAACTCATTACTGTTTTTGGTTGCGGAGGAGATAGAGATAAATTAAAAAGAAGAGTGATGGGTAAAATCGGAGTTACTTTATCTGATATTGCTATACTTACTTCTGATAATCCTCGTTATGAAGATCCTGATAAAATTTTAGAAGAAATGAAGACTGATTTATCTATGCCCGAACTTAAAAAAACTTATACTATATCAGATAGGAAAGAAGCAATTTCAAAATCTATAGAAATTGCTAAAGCTGGAGATATTATACTTTGTGCAGGGAAGGGTCACGAAGATTATCAAGAAATACGAGGAGTTAAAAATCATTTTAATGATTTAGAAGAATATAAGAAAATTTTAAAATAATGAAAAATTATCAAGAGTTTTTTAAAGGTAAAAAGATAACTATTATGGGTCTCGGTTTACTCGGAGGAGCACTTAATGATGCTATTTTCCTTAGCGAAGCAGGAGCAATTTTAACTATTACTGATATTAAGACTGAATTAGAATTACAACCTTCTTTAAATAAATTAAAAAAATATAAAGATATCAAATACGTTTTAGGACGTCATGATTTAGAAGATTTTAAAAATGCGGATTTTATACTTGAGCCCGGGAATGTATCACCTGAATCTATTTATATCAAAGAAGCAGAAAAAAATAATATACCTATTCATACTAGCGAATCTTTATTTTGTCAGTTTCTAAAAGATGTAAAAGTTATAGGTATTACGGGTACTCGAGGTAAGACTATGACTACTATGCTGGTATATGAAATTCTTTCAAAATCTTTAAAAGATAAAGGGGTTTATTTAGGAGGAAATATCCGTAACACTTCAACCTTAGCTTTATTAAAAAAAGTTAAAACAGGGGATATTGTAGTTCTTGAATTAGATTCTTGGGCATTGTCAGCTTTAGGAGAAATTAAATTCTCTCCTTATATATCTGTATTCACTTCGTTTATGGAGGATCATATGAATTATTATACTTCGACAGGTCTCAGTACGAGTAAAGCTATGGAAGTTTATTTTAATGATAAAGCCAATATTTTTAAATATCAAAATAAAGAAGATTTTTTAATAATAAATCCAAATTTAAATCGACTTATAAATAAAGATTTTACTAAAGCAAAAATTATAAAAGGGAATATTAAAAATGTAGAGAATTTTAAATTCATAGTCCCTGGAGAGCATCAGAAAATGAACCTTGCTTTAGCTTATGAAGTAGCGAAACTTTTTGATATTAAAGAATCACAAATTAAAAAGGTAGTAAAAGAATTCAAGGGCGTAGAAGGTAGGCTTGAATTCTTACGAGAATATAAAGGTATAAAAATTTATAATGATAATAATGCGACGACTCCGGAGGCGACTATAGCTGGAATTAATGCCTTTTCATTAAAACCTAAACAAAATTTAATATTAATTTCCGGAGGTGCTAGTAAAAATATTAAACTTGATAATTTTGTAAAAACTTTAAATAATAAAGTTGATCAACTTTATTTAATTCCTGGAAATGGAAGTGAAGAATTGCTTAAATATAAAATCGAGCCTTATTTGTATTTAGGTAAAGATTTAAAAGATATAATAATGGAGGTTTTTAAAAATGCAAAAAAGGGAGACGTTGTATTATTCTCTCCAGCATTCGCCTCATTCGGAATGTTTAAAAACGAATACGACCGAAACGATCAATTTGTAAAAATAATTAAGGGATTAAAATAATATGCAAAACGTAGACTTATCACAAATTAAGAAAGTATTTTTTATAGGAATTGGGGGAATAGGTATTTCCGCTTTGGCGAAATGGGCATATGCAAAGGGTATGGAAATCGGAGGAGTAAATGATGAAGATAGCCCTAAAACCTTAGATCCACTTCGTGAATTAGGGGCGCAAATATTTTTAATTCCTGAGTTTGAAAATTTAGAAACTATTCCTGAAGCGGATCTTTATGTATATAGTGATGCTTGGCCTTATAGAGGTCCACATATTATAAAAATGGCTCGTGATACAGGTAAACCAACTCTAAGCTATTTTGAAGCTTTGGGAATGTTTGCAAAAGATTATAAAGTCATTGCAATTTCAGGAACTCACGGTAAAACTACTACTACTGCTATGGTAGGAGAAATGTTAGTAGATTTAGGATTGGATCCAACTATTGTTGTCGGTTCTTTTGTTAAAAAATTTAATAGTAATTTTAGATATGGGCAAAGTGATATTCTCGTAGTTGAAGCGGATGAATTTAATAAACATTTTTTGAATTTTGATCCATTAATAACAATAATTACAAATATAGAACTCGATCACGTAGATACTTATAAAGATTTACATGAAGTTGAAAGTACTTTTAAAGAATTAATTATGAAAACTAAAAATGCTGTAATTTGCAATTTAAATAATCAAAATTTAAATTTCTTAACTTCAGATTTTAAGGGAGAATTAATTAATTATATGAATTATTATGATGATTTACCTAATATGCTTGTTCCTGGAAATCATAATCGTATGAATGCTTCTACTGTGTTAGCATTAGCTAAGTATTTAAATTTAAATATAGATGAAGCTAAAAAGTCTCTCTCTAAATTTAGCGGTACTTGGAGAAGGCTCGAGAAAATAGCAGAAAAAAACGGAGTTATCATTTATGATGATTATGCCCATCATCCGACCGAAGTTAAGGCTAGCTTATCCGCTTTACGAGAAATTTACCCTAAGGATCAAAATAGGATTATTGTAGTTTTTCAACCTCATTTATATAGTAGGACTAAAGCTTTTTTTAACGAATTTATAGATGCTTTTGATGAAGCTGATATTGTAGCTCTTTTGCCAATATATTTTGCTAGAGAAGATAAAGATCCTAGTATTTCAAGTATTTTGCTTGCCGAAGAGATTAAAAAGCATAAAAATGAAGTGTTTGGTTTTGATACTTTTTTAGAAACCTTAGATTTTGTTAAGGATTTAGAGCTTAAAAGTGGGGATATTTTCATAACTATGGGGGCAGGGGAAGCTTACAAGATTGCGAATGATTTATTTGATCTTAAGTAATTGTCCACACATAAAAACTACACAATTTTTAAACTATTTTGTCAAATATAAATACATAAAATATCATTATTTTACAAGCTATTTTTGATTTGACATAGGTAAAAAATATGGTTTAACTATTGACTTTTGTATTAAAAAATGCTAATATATTAGTATAACCTTATTATAGGCAATAGCCTTATTAATAAAGGTTTTTTTCGTCTCAGGCGAAGTTTCAGAATTTGGTTGGTAGAGCGAAACTATCAAGTTATGACAAATAAAACTTGGGTAAGGTTTGTGCATTCATTAGTTTTATTACCGTTTTTAACATCAATGCCAATAGGCAACGTTAAAGATACTAATATTATTACTGATAAGCCCCTAACTTTATCTATACAATTAAATAATAGTTCTTCTAATCTTTTTGCTCTTAACCAAGCAGAAGATGAGGAGAAAGAAAAAGAACTAATCTTATCAAAAAAGGCCGAAATTATCGATAATTATTATAAGACTCGTAATATGCCACTTTATGGTTACGGCCGTAAAATGGTAGAAGAAGCCGAGAAAAACGATCTTGATTGGCGCCTTATTCCAGCTATTTCTGTGATAGAAACTACTGGGGGGAGACACCTTTGCAAGAACCCAAAAGCCGGAAATAATCCTTTCGGTTGGGGATCTTGCAGAATAGGATTTAAAAGTTTTGATGAAGCTATTGAAAAAATAGCTCTAAATTTAGGAGGAAATAATCCTAAAACTGCTCATCATTATGACGGTAAAACAACGTTGGAAATTATTAATAAATATAATCCACCGTCAATAGTACCTGATTATTCAAAGAAGATTTTTAAAGTTATGAATACTTTAGGAGATGAGATAGTTATTATAGAAGATACAGAAAAAACAAACTCATAGAGATATGAGTTTGTTTTTATTTAGTCCATAGATCCCAGATTTTTTCTGCGGGATTTATTTTAGGGCCTACTTCAGCGTAATAATGTAAATCTATAAAAGGTAGGGAATTGCATTCGATAATACCCCATTTTTGAGTGTCTGGATCAGCTTCAGGATTTTGTATGATAATATCAAAGCCAGCAACTGGAGCCTCGATTATTTTTGCTGCTTTTTGGAAAATAGCATGTATTTTAGGATGAACCTTATCTATCATTTCTTCAGTATGACCCCCGTAAAGTCTTCCAGTTTTAGCTATCAAGTCTATAGTTTTATCTTTTTCTAAAATACTCTCTAGGGTATAACCTTGTCTACTTATAAAATTTATTAATTCTTCATTGATTAAAATATCACCTAATTTTTCGTTTTTGTTTTTATTTTTTTCTTGTATTAATTTTTCAATTGTATTTATACCGTCTCCAGTAATTTGTGGAGGTAAGGCTTTAAAAAACCCTACTAGTTCGTTTCCCACTATAGTCGCCCTACAAACGCTACCGTATAGATGTTCTTGTAAAACTAAAGTAAAAGAGATTTGTTTAGCTAATTTAAAAGCTTTAATTAATTCTTCTTTGGTATTTATATTTGTAGTAGTATGTCTACCTCGAGAGCCATTTTTTGGTTTTACAATTATAGGTTTTTCGAGCTTATCAAATGCTTTTAAGGCACCTCTCTCCGTAATAGCGAGAAAAGTTTTAGGAGTTTTTAATTCACCCTTACTTAATTTACGAGCAAGCTTAAGTTTATCATCTAACCAAGTATAGCCGTATTGATTTAGATATGGAGGAATAGGTATACTTTCGAAATAGTAGGTTTTGTTATTTATAAAAGCACGATAATTATCGATATATTTATTAAATATTTTTATTTGTTCCATTTTAATACCTCTTTTTCGGGCTTCTACCCAGACCAATTCTGAGCGACCACTACCTACTTTAGAGATATCAGTATTAAAACGTAGCATCCCAATCATACGTAAAAATGTAAACATTACTATTTCTACATATCTCGTTAAGCGACGGTTTTTATAAGTATTAAATAAACTACCCATAATTTTGCCGATAGTTTCATTAAGAAAATTATCTACTAGTAAAAAAGTATGATTAACTGGGCTAGTACCGCAAGCACTACATATTTTTTTGTTTTTTGTTTTTTTCATCTAAACGAAAAAAATTTAAAGAAACTAAGTCTCTTTAAATTTTTTCCAAGCTTACATAAAATTAGTGTCCTCCTAACATATATTTTGTAAAAGATTAATTTAGTAAAATCAATCGACTTATATATTATATCATTAAAATAATAAGCTAGTAAATATATATGTGGATAAATAAAAGCCCGGCCGCCATAGGCGGCCGGGCTTTTATTTTATAACTTTATTCTAAAAACATTAGAGTCATTTTTTGTTCTTTTGGTTCAAAAAGAGTAATTTGGAAATTATAGTTTTTACCTAATTCTAATTTTTCTCTTAGTTTTGATTCACCTCCTAGGGTAGAATTGTGAACAAGTCCAGCAACTCCTTCTTTAATAGAGATTAAAGCTCCGTGTTTATTATATTTAATAACAACACCTTTAATAATATCTCCTTTTTTAAGTTTACCTTCGTATTCTTTCCAAGGATTTTCTTTAAGAGCTTTAACTGATAAAGAGATTTTACCTTCTTTGATTTCGATAACGCGAGCCTTGATTTTATCGCCAACTTTAAACATTGAGCGAGGATCTTCAACTAGACCCCAATCAAGTTCTGAAATGTGAACTAATCCTTCAAGACCGTCTTCTAATTTTAAGAATATTCCGAAATCTACAATACCAGCAATAGTGCATTCAATATCATCTCCGACATTATATTTATTTAATATTTCTTTCTTTTCGTCTGGATTATTGTCTTTTTCTGAGAAGATTAATTTACCTTCTTTTGGTAATGTAGAAATTATCATTACAGAGATTTTCTTACCAATTAACTTCTTTAATTCTTTTAAGATTTTATCTTTATCAGAATCTAAAACGCGAGGGTAGTGATCAGTCTTAAGTTGAGAAGCTGGTAAGAATCCAGAAATTCCTTGCCATTCTAATATCAAACCTCCTTTATTAGCATCTTTAATTTCAAGTTCCATAACAGTTTTAGCTTTAATAGCTTTTTCTGCTTCACTCCAAATCAAAGCTTGCTTTGCTTCTTTGAGAGAGAGCTCTGTATAACCGTCTTCATTTTCAACTTCAACAACCTTTGCTTTAATATTATCTCCTAAATTAATTTTCTTGATAATATCTTTAGCATTAATAAATTCTTTTCCGTATATAATACCAGTTCCATATGGAGCTAAGTCTACGAATACACGAGACTTTTCTATAGAGATAACAGGTCCTTCTACGATAGATTCTATCTCAGGCTTATTAACACTTTGTTCTAAAATAGATTTTAGAACTAAATTTTCTTCACTTATTTCTTCTGTGTGTTTTTTCATAATTTTTAACTTAAAATAAAAATTCCGCCAATAATAAAGCGGATTTAAGGTTTTAGGTTTCCTTCGATAAGTTCTCAGGAGGTTAGCCTAAATCCATACTTTTAATAAAATATTTAAGTTGTATTAGTATATTACTATAATTTTTACAAAAAAGCAATATTAAATAGTTTTATTTATTTTGAATTATTTGCTATAATATTAACAATGATAATTACATATTACGGAAAACAATTTTTTAAGATAACTCAAGGAGATTTAACTGTGGCTTTTAATCCTGTGTCTAAGAACTCAAAGAGTGGTATTAATACACACTTTGGAGCAGATTTAGCTTTAGTTACTACTAATCATCCAGACTATAACGGTATTTCTCAACTTGAGCACGGAGATAGAGTACCATTCGTTGTATCTTCTCCAGGAGATTATGAAGTTAAAGAAATTTTTATAAAAGGCTCTATGGTAGAAAGTAATATTAGTGGCAAGAAGTATATTAACACTATTTACTCTTTAGCAATTGATAATATCAATATTGCTTTCTTAGGAACTCCAAGTGATGAAAATTTAAATAAAGAAGTGCTTGAAAGTATCAACGAGCCAGATATTTTATTCTTACCAGTAGGAGGCAAGAGTTCAGGTATGATAGATGTAAAGGGTGCAGCTAAACTCGCATCAATGCTTGAACCTAAGATCATAATTCCTATGGAATATGATAAAGAAACCTTAAAAGCATTTTTGAAAGAAATGGGTGATGAAAAAATAGAAGAATTAGACAAATTAACCTTAAAAAGAAAAGATTTAGACGGTAAAGAAGGTGAGATAATAGTATTAAAAACTTCATAATTTATGAAAAAAATAATTCACAAATTAAGACAAAAACCGCATGAAGATCGTAGACAAGTTCTACATGCATATTTGTTAGTTTGTATTGTGGTTTTAGGATTACTTTTTAGTTTTAGTTTAAAAGCAAATTTTAGAGCAAACCGTGAAAACATAGAATCAGATTTTAAAGATTTTGATAATTTAAAAGAAAGTTTATCAGATGATTTAGGAAATTTTAGTAATAATTAATTATGGCAAAAGAAAAAAAAGAAAATAATATAGAAGATAATTCAATCGATAAAATTTTACCGATTGATATTATTAAAGAAATGAAAGAATCATACTTGGCTTATGCTATGAGTGTGATTACTTCTCGTGCTTTGCCTGATGTTCGCGACGGATTAAAACCTGTGCACCGTCGTATTTTATATGCTATGCATGAAATGGGACTTACTTATCAATCTCGTTTTCGTAAGTCTGCTACTGTAGTTGGAGACGTTTTAGGTAAATATCACCCTCATGGAGATGTCGCAGTTTATGATTCTATGGTGGGTCTTGCTCAAGAATTTTCTGCGCGTTATCCTTTTGTTTTAGGTCAAGGTAACTTTGGTTCTATAGATGGAGATAATGCTGCAGCTATGCGTTATACTGAAGCAAAAATGGCAAAATTATCTGCTGAAATGCTTCGTGATATAGAAAAAGAAACAGTAGATTTTCGTCCTAATTATGATCAAACTCGTAAAGAGCCCACTGTTTTTCCTTCAGCTATACCTTCACTTCTTTTAAACGGAACTCTCGGTATTGCGGTTGGTATGGCGACTAATATACCACCTCATAATTTAGGTGAAGTATTAGATGCTACGACTCACTTAATAGAAAATCCAGAATCAACTACTGAGGACTTGATGCAATTTATCAAAGGTCCAGATTTTCCAACTGGAGGTATAGCATACGGTTATAAAGATATGCTCCATGCTTATTCTTCTGGACGCGGGGGAGTTGTTTGTCGTGGTGAAGCTGAAATCGTAGAACAAAAAGGAGGAATGTATCAGATTATCATAACTTCGATACCTTATCGTGTGAATAAAGCAAATCTTATAATGAGTATTGCTGAACTTGTTCAAGAGAAAAAATTAGATGGTATCAAGGGTTTGCGTGATGAATCGACTAAAGATATTCGAGTAGTTATTGATCTTAAGGCTGGAGCTTATCCTGAAAAAGTTTTAAATTATATTTATAAAAATACTCAACTTGAATCAAATTTCAACTATAATATGCTAGCTTTAGTAGAAGGCGTACCTCAAACCCTATCTTTGCGTTCTATTTTAGATAATTTCATAATTCATAGAAAGGAAATCGTTAAGAGAAGAAGTATGTACGATCTTAAAAAAGCACAAGATCGTGAGCATATTTTACTCGGTCTTAAAAAAGCATTAGACAAAATTGATAGAGTCATTACTATTATTCGTTCATCTAAAGATAGTGCTGTCGCAAAAGTGAATTTGATTAAAGAATTTAAATTCTCTGATTTGCAAGCTACAGCTATCTTAGAAATGAAGCTTGCAAAACTCGCTGGACTTGAAAGAAAAGCTATTGAAGATGAATTAAAGGCTAAACAAGAATTTATTAAAGAGATGGAAGATTTGCTTGCAAGTCCAAAGAAAATTCTGAAAGTTATTTCAAATGAAATCAAAGAAATTCGTGAAAAATATGCTGATGATAGAAGAACTAAAATTATCAAAGGCGGAGTTAAAGAAATCTCTGAGGAAGATTTAGTTCCTGAAGAAGAAACTGTATTAGTTTATACTTCTGGGGGCTATGTTAAAAGAACTGATCCAAAAGAATATCATTCTCAAAAACGTGGTGGTGTAGGAGTTATTGATCTTGAAACTAAAGAAGAAGACTTCGTTACAATGCTACTTAACGGATCTACTCATGATGATTTATTATTCTTTACGAATTTAGGTAAAGCTTACAGTATCAAGATGTACGATATTCCAGTAGGGAAAAGAGCTACTAAAGGTAAATCAATTATGAATTTCTTGTCTTTGTCTGATTCTGAAAGTGTAACTTCAATTTTACCAATGCCAAAAAGCAGTGATAAAACTTCTTCTTTAATGCTTGTAACTAAAAACGGTACAGCAAAGAAAATGGCAAGTTCGAGTTTCGCAGATGTTAGAAGAAGCGGAATTATTGCTATCAAACTCGACAAGGGTGATAGTTTAGTTTCAGCCTTAATTACTGGAAAAGGAGACAACGTCATAGTTGCTACAGCTCTCGGTCAATCTATTAGATTTAAAGAGTCAGATATACGCGAGATGGGTCGCACTGCAGGAGGAGTGAGAGGTATTAAACTTGATAAAAATGATGAAGTAATTAGCGTAGATGTAATACGAAAAGATTTAGGAGATAAAGGATTTTTCTTGACTATGAGTGCAAATGGTCTCGGCAAGAAAACTTCTCTAGAAGAATATAAAGTTCAAAATCGTGGTGGTTCTGGTATTAAAACTGCAAAGATAACCCCTAAAACTGGTAAATTAATAGTTGCAAAAGTTATTAATGAAGAAGAAGAATTAATAGCTATGTCTAAAAAAGGTCAAGTGATTAGAACTGCGCTCAAAGATATTCCAGATTTAGGTCGCCAAACTCAAGGAGTAACTATTATGAGACTGCGCGCTGGAGACGGTATTGCATCTCTAACTTGTTTTTAAAAATAAAATAAAAAACTCCACTTTATAGTGGAGTTTTTTATTTTAATAATGTTATAATTAAGAAGTGTTTAGTGATCCACTTTCCAATTTAAAACTTTTTGATTTGTCTGAAAAAATGATAGTCGCTGATTTAGGAGCGGGGACTGGTTTTTATACTTTGCATGTAGCAAAGATGGTTCCTTTAGGCAAAGTCTATGCTATTGATATTAATAAAGATTTTTTGAAAACTATTGCTAATAATTCAACTGAGAAAAAAATCAAAAATATAGAAATTTTACATGCAGATTTAGAGCATAAAGAAGGTTCTAAACTTAAAAATGATTTAGTAGATAGAGCTATTATTTCCAATATTTTATTTATGATTTCTGACCGGAAAACTTTTTTAAAAGAAGCAAATCGTATTTTAAAAGATGGAGGTAAAATTTTATTCGTAGATTTTTCTCCAGATTCTATAATCTTAAAAAATACTAAACATAAAACTGTTACCAAAGAAGAAGCAAGAAAGATTTTCGAAGATGCAGATTTCCTTTATGAACGAGATATAGAGACAGGAGATCACCATTATGGTATGATTTTTACAAAACCAATTAAAAAATAAAATGGGAAATTTAAAAAACTTTCAATTAATTATGGTTGTCTTGTTTACCTTCGGAGGTATTTTAGGAGTTTTCGTTTTTGCTGGTTTTATTGACCTCGGAGATAAAGCAGTTAATAGTGTAGTTAAGGGGAATGCAACTATTTGGGGTACTTATCCAAATTCTGTCATTTCTCCAATTTTAACTGAAATTAATCAGAATGCAGATATCACTATTAAATACGTATATAAAGATCCAACTACTTTTGAAAATGAATTAGTTGAAGCATTTTTGGCTGATAAGGGTCCAGATTTATTTTTCTTTCCAGATAATTTTATAATTAAGCATCAAGATAAGGTTTCAGTTATTCCTTATACTAATTATCCTTTAATTAATTTCAAAAATAATTTTGCTGAAGCTGGTGAAGTTTTCTTGAACAATAAAGGTATTTTAGCTTTTCCTATAACTATTGATCCCTTAGTTTTATACTATAATCGTACCTTGCTTGATTCTAATGATATAGTTTACCCACCTTCGTTTTGGGAAGAATTTCCTAATCTTGTAAAAACCCTTACTAAAAAGACTACAGAAGGCCAAATATTAAAAAGTACTTTCGCTTTAGGACAAGTGAGTAACGTAAATAATGCTAAAGAGATTTTATTTTCTATGTTTATGCAAAACGATAATCCTATTACTGCTCTTAATTCTAATAATATTTATTTTTCTACTATTAAAAAGGATCAAGATATTAATGCTAAACTAGTAAATGCTTTTGATTTTTATCTAAGTTTTGCTAATCCTTTAAATTCAAATTATTCTTGGAACAGGTCTTTACCTAATTCATTCGATGCATTTTCAAAAGAAGATTTAGTATTTTATTTTGGTTTTGCTAGTGAATTAAATAAAATTTTTGCAAAAAATCCTAATTTAAATTTTGGAGTTTACCCAATTCCTCAATATAAAGATGACCCTAGTAAAGCAACCTTAGGTAGAGTAGGAGGTATTGCTATATCGCGTTTTTCTAAAAATCCAACAGTAGCTTATTCTGCATTAAATCTCTTAGCTAGCGGACCATTTGTAGATAAATTAAGTAAAGCTTTAGCTATACCTCCAGCCCGACGAGATTTACTTTCAAAACGAAATAATGATTCTTATACTCCGATTTTTTACTCTTCAGCCTTATTTGCTAAAGGTTTTATAGATCCTTCAAAACGAGACACCGATAATTTATTTAGAAGTGTATTAGAGAATGTATTATCGAATGGTTCCGATACTAAAGATGCCGTCGAAGCTTTACATAATAGACTAAACCTTTTATTATTTAATTAATATGAAAAATCTTTTAAAATTTAGTATACATTTATTTATTTTTTTGAGCCTTGTATTAAGCCCAGCTTTTACTATAATTAAAGCAGAAAATGATAAAGCCTTCGACCTTGATGAAAGCTCCGTTTTGATTCCTTGCGGGCAAGATAAAGCGGTAAAAGGTGATAAGGATGAAAACGGTAATCCTATACCTGAGGGGGCACCTCTTCATCCTTGCAACGCAGAGCATTTTATTTTGATGGTCAATAGGGTAATAGAATTCGTACTTATTTATTTAGTTTTACCGATTGCAGCTATTATGTTTGCTTATGCTGGAGCTAAACTTATGTTCTCTGGAGGGGATACAGAAGCGAGATCTCAAGCGAAAGCTTTATTCTGGAATATTGTTAAAGGAGTTTTATTTATAGCGGGAGCTTGGCTTATAGTTACTACTATTTTATCAGTTTTAGGTTATACTGGTTCGACTATCTTAAAATAATAATATATAATTTATATATGAATTTAATCAATAAACTTAAAAAACAAAATTATTTAAATCGTAATTTTATTTTAGCTTTTGTAATTGTATTTTTGTTTTTTTCTAGTCTTACAGTTTTAGCACAAGTTCCAAATACTACTAGCACCAACGTAGTTTCTTCTCAATTTTCAAAACTTAAAAACCCTATTCAATCAGATACAATTCAAAAATTCGTTCGAAATATATTAGAAGGCGTTCTTAAGGTAGGTGTTCCGCTTGTAGCTCTCGCTATTATTTATTCTGGTTTTCTTTTTGTTACAGCTCTCGGTAATCCTGGTAAAATAGAAGAAGCAAAGAAAACTTTGACCAATACTATCATAGGTGCAGCTTTATTATTAGGGGCTTGGGGTTTATCAGAATTAATAGTCGAAACAGTTAAAAAATTATAATTTATTTATGTTTAAAAAATTATTTTCCGTATTTTTAGTTTTAAGTATAGTTTTGCCTGCTAGTTTTTTGTTTCCAAGTTATAAAATAGCACAAGCTCAATGCGGAGTTTTAGCTCCAGGTTCTGATGAGTGGTGGGCTAGTGGTTGTAATCTTGAAGATCCTGATTTAAACGGTAATGGAGGAGGAGGTTCTGGTGGAGGATCAGGAGGAGGATCTGGATCTTCTGCGAGTGCTGTAGGTTGTAGTTTGGCTAATGATGCAAAATTACAAGATTTATTTACTTACGCGAATTGTATTATTAATCGTTCTATTATTCCTTTGCTTTTTACTTTAGCTACTTTATTCTTCCTTTGGGGAGTTGTGCAATATATGCTTGCTGATGCGAATGAGAGTAAGAGAGAGACTGGGAAGCAATATATGGTTTGGGGAATTATAGCTCTTACGGTGATGCTTTCAGTTTGGGGTTTGGTAAATCTGCTCGGTAATACCTTCGGACTTGATACTGGATTTGTACCTCAAGTATCCCCAAATTAGTATTAAAAAGCTTGCATTTTTGCGGGCTTTTTATGATATAATTAATTCAGCCTATTATTTAGGAAAATGAAAGGTCGAGTAAAAACAAAATTAAAATTATAAAATTTAACGTTAAATTTATAAAATATGAAAAAGAAATTAGTTGTTTCGTTTTTAGTTTTAGCTTCATTCTTGATGCTAGTAGGATTCGTAGCTCCAACTTTAGTTTCTGCGCAAACTGTTACTGGAGATTGTGCTAATATTCCTGGAGCAAATGAATTGCAAGTATTGATTTGTAAGATTGGTCTTTTGATCAATAGTGTTATTCCTATAGTTATCTCTATTGGAGTACTTTACTTTATCTGGGGAGTTATTCATTACGCTATTGCACGTGATGAAGAAGCGAAAGCAGAAGGTCGTAGTGCTATGATCAACGGTCTTATTGCCTTGTTAGTTATAGTATCTATTTGGGGTATTGTTAACTTCATGAAGAGATTCTTAGGAGTTAACTTAAACGACAATACTATTGCAGTTCCTTGTATTCCTTCTCCTGGAATTGATTGTCCACAAAATTAAAATATGTATTTAATTTTATTATTTATTCCTAATATCGCTTTTGCAAGCTTTGATTCATTCTTTGCGAATGTTGTTAATCAAATTGTAAATCCGCTTATTTACTTCGTTTTTGCTTTAGCTATTCTTTATTTTCTTTATGGAGTTGTAAAATTCATAATGAATATGGATAATGAAGGAGCGAGAGATGAAGGTAAGAAGCATATGATGTGGGGAGTTATCGGAATTACTATTATGATGGGTGTTTGGGGGATTATGAACTTGATTCTTAATACTTTAAACATCGATTATATTGATCCTGAGACTAATGATATAAATTTACCTAATTAAATATAATTTAAAAACCTTCGAAAGAAGGTTTTTAAATTTGTAAAAATAGGAAATAAAAAAAGCGAGATGCAGAGCATTCTCGCTTTTGTTGTTATTTCAAAGAAGTAACAACGATTCTTTGCCCGAATGTAACATCGGGAGTTTGAATCATTTCTTCTTTGAATGCTTTGTTGCAATCAAGCCTTATTGGAAACGGGCTCGGCCAATTACTGCATTCAACCAAAATGGTTTTTCCGCATTGGCTAGGCCTTATTTTGAAAGGATACCGTGCCTTAAATTGGTAAGGCGTAGGGCCTTGATACAAAACGTTGGGACCATATCCAGGTATGGTTTCAATGATTTGTATTTCGGTTTGAAAAGCTTCTTTTTCTTTTTCTTTTTCTTCATGTTCTTTCCACCAAGATTTAGTAGAAAAAATTACTATTAAAAGAATAGAAATATAAATCCCATCCTTTATGTACTCTTTTGGACTTTTTGAATGGGTGTCCGCTTTTTTGTCTGGAGTGTGACCGTGATCATCTGACATTTTTACGGTTTTTTAGATTTGAAAAAAGTAATTATCGCTTCGTTTAGCTCTTTTGGGATCTCTATCCCAGAAATTTTAAATTCTTTTATCTCTTTATTGAGCTTCACATGGTCACTCATAAGAGGTGCTATGGCTTTTGCTTCTTCAGGAGTATAACCTCCTTCATTTTCCAAAAGTTTAGTCAGTTCTACAAGAGCTTCTCCTCCAAACAATGAGTTTCTCATTTTTTGCGTTTGCTCGTTATAATCTATGTCTTTGACGACACTTTTTATAACTTTCACAGAAAGCTTTTCTTCTAGTTCTTCAAATCCACAAGCCTTTACAATATCGTCCGACTTTAATTTTACAGCTTCCTTGCTAGTATGCTCATTGATTTTTTCTCTGATTGTGTTTTTAAAAACACTTTCGAGTTGACCCTTGATTGCTGATTCTGTAAAAGAAGCAAAGACTATTAGTCTTTCTACTGGAGAAAAATCTTCATGTTCGAAGTTTGGTTTCGACATAATAGAAGCCTTATAAGAAACACTACCGTCTTTTGTTGGGGCTGTTTCTTCTATATTGCTTTCTATTTCAGTTTTTAAAGAAACTTCTCTTTCAACTTCTTCCCAAGGGAGTTTAAAATAAAATCCTTCGAAAAGTGCTCTAGTGCTTTTAAACAAAGGGTCAAATATTAAAACCGCTTTATACTTATCTATATCGATTGACCAAGAGTCAATCGTTGATCCCGCTAACATTAAAAAAAGTATTAGCGATACTTTCGGGTATGCTTCATCAAAGATAGCAAATAGCATACCATAAATTAGGAGTAAAACTATTACCCCTAAAAGAATCAGCAATGCCTCTGCTTCTTTTTCTTGTCTGATTTTTCCTATTTTTTTCATTTTCTTGTTTTAAAGATTAATTAATAGTTTTAAGAAGGAGAGTATTATCCCGCTCAAGACTATTAATTAATCAATAAAAATTCTTTTTCAAAGATCAATTTACTCTCTATATTGTATCATATAAAAGTAAAAAAGTCAATCTTTTGATTGACTTTTTTACAAATTACTTTATAAAATTTTAAGCGTGTTTTAGGGGTTTTGCGTGATCAGCTGGAGTTAACCAAAGCTTTCTGAAAAGTAATACTGAGAAGAGGATCAGAGCGAATAATACTAACCATTCGATAACACTATTAGGCATCATACTATTATCTCCGTTAACTACTGCTGCTGCTAAATTCTTGTTTAATTTTTCAGTTGCAGTACTTACTTTACTTGCTGTACTACTTGCTACTTTAGTTGTAGTTGCTTTCGCTGTAGATTTTGTAGTAGTAGATTTAGTTGATAGAGAAGATGAACCGTTTACAGTAGAAGATCCATTTGTAGTATTAGCACCGTTAGATTTAGTACTTGCACCAGCTACTGCTCCATTTAGATTATTAACTTTACCTTTTATTACGTTTACAACTTTTTGATTTGAGAATTTACCTCCATCTACTGAAGGATTTACTACTGAAACTTGGTATTTACCAGCGGTAGCAGTATCTTCAGGATCAAGACGGATAAGTAATTTATTTGCACTTACGAAAGTTGTAGGTCTATCTACACTATTCCAACGAGCGATAGAATCAGGTTTGAATCCAGTACCGAAGATTGTAATAGTTTTTGTACCGTCACTTGTACCTACTTCTTCAGGATTAGTTGAATAAATAGTAGGTATAGAATTCTTGTCTAAAACGTTAGGGTTAAAGTTGTTGTTTCCGTTATTATAACCGTTATTATAATAATTTGAATTACTTCCTTCACAAGGACCATCACAGTAAATATAAGCCCCTTTTGTTGTATAAGCATTAGCTGAAGCAGGGGATAAAAGCATTGTAAATAAAGCTAAAACAGCAAATAAACCTGCACTCAATATTGATTTGTTGTTTATATTTTTCATACCTATAGTATAGCATATCTAAACCTATTTGTCAAGTCATATCAGTCGAGACTTACAGGTAAGTGTTATTTTTATATGTTATTATATATAAGATGATTTGGACTAAAATTAGAATTATTTTATTGTTTTTATTATTATTTACTATTTTTATTTTTCTCGCTTTAACTAGAAATAGTAATATCAAAAAAGTTGTTTTACCTAGTGAAGAAGATATATCTTTTCAAAATATTTCGACTTTACAAAATGATGATTTCCTTTTAAATACTAAAAAAGAATTTCAAAATATTGTTTTAGAAAAAGATCCAAAAGAAGCTATTTCTTTATTAAAAGAAAAATCAAAAATAGATTATAAAACTTTTTCTATTTGTCATGATATTTTACATGAAATAGGTCACACTGCTTATAAAAAATATAAAAATCTTGGTGAATCTTTAATTTTTTTAGATGATTTTTGTAATTCTGGTTATGGGCATGGATTATTTGAAGAATATTTTTCTCATACAAAAAATCCCTTAGAAAATTTTTCTAATATTTGTGAGAATTCTTTCAAAAGAAAATTTGATAAATGGCAATGCTATCACGGAATTGGGCACGGATTAATGTATTTTACTGGTGGTGATTTAGATGAATCTTTAAATTTATGTATAAATTCTTTTGCAAATAAAACTTATAAAAATTATTGTACTAATGGTGTTTATATGGAAATTTTTAATACTCAAATTTTAGCTAAAGAAATTAATTTTATAGATAAAAATAATCCTTCTAAAATTTGTGAAGGTAGATCTATTGATAAAAATTCATGTTATTTGTATTTACCTACTTATTATAATCAAATTTTAAAAATAAAGTTTTCAGATATTTTTGATGAATGTAAAAATGTAGATAGTAATTATGTAAATATTTGCATCTTTGGTATTAGCTCGGAAGCCTTAAAAAGAAACATGAATAATATTAATGATGTATTTACTTTATGTAAAAATTCTTTGAATTTTTTTCAAACGCAGAGTTGTGTTCGTGGAATGGTATCTATGTATGTAAACCAAAATGCTTCTATAGAAAAAGGGGAAGAGCTTTGTAATTCTTTACCGTTTTTATATAAATTTCAATGTAAAAATTATTTAAAAGATTTAAAGTATCTTTTTTAATAAAAAATATTTTTCATTTTTATAAAAGCAAACTACTTTGCTTTTTCTTGTGGGTAATAGGGACTCGGTCATATATAAATTTCTGCTGAAATTTTATCCGACCCTGACTCGAGCCGTCGCTCTCCGTCTTTCTCGTCCTTTCTTGCCAGTAAAACTAAAATCCCCAATATAAAATATTGAGGATTAAAGTTTTATGTGGGTAAGGAGGGACTCGAACCCTCAAGCCTTGCGGCATTAGTTCCTAAGACTAACGCGTATACCAATTCCGCCACTTACCCGTTTTTGTGTTAATTTTTGAAACTTGGTTAAATTGCTTGATTAGTACAAAAGACTAACTTGTATACTAATTTATAGCCACTTACCCGTATCTGCGTCCTTTTGGAATCGGCTATTACATAGCCAGGTGAGTTTTAGGTTTTATAAATAAAACATTAAAACTCCTTTCGACCCCTTCACGCAAGCAAAGTCATTTGCTTGCTAGTCCGCTGTGCGTCCTGAAGGGATCGAACCTTCGACCTTATCCTTAAGAGGGATCTGCTCTACCAGCTGAGCTAAGGACGCATGTAACTTTATTTTAAAACTATTTATATCTTTTAACTTATCTAACGATTTACCAAAACAACTAAGGACTCATATATAAATATTTTTAAAAACTGTGCCTGAGGTGGGGGTCGAACCCACATCCCTTGCGAGACACGATTTTAAGTCGTGCGCGTATACCAATTCCGCCACTCAGGCAATTAATTTAAACTACAAATATTATTCTAACTATTTTTTTTAAAAAATACAATACCTTTTAGTATTTGTATTGAGGCCTAGGCCGGAATCGAACCGGCGTATAAGAGTTTTGCAGACTCTTGCCTTACCACTTGGCGACTAGGCCGAATTGTATCAACTACTCTTTATCTTACTTTTCTCTTAACAATTCGTCAATTTTTTGTCTATTTTTTTCTCCTCTATCTATTTCTATATCAACAAAAGGTATGACTTTAATATTCATATTTTTCTTTAAATATTCTCGTAAATTTCCTCTTTGTCTCTTAGCAAAAAACAAAGCGTTTTCTTCTTTGGATTCTGGCATTACTGTAATAAATATTGTTGCTCTTTTAAAATCAGGAGAAACGTTGGTGTTAGTCACAGTAATTAGGGAAGTGTTATTATTTTCTCGAGCTAAAAAAGTAGCAGCTAATTCTTTGAGGATTTCTTTCATTTGTTCTTTTCTTTCTTTCATACTATTTTACTACAACTTTAAAAGTCTCAATAATATCATTTTGAGCAATTTCAATTTTTGATTCTATCATCATTCCAAATTCTCTGCCTTCTTCTACTATGCTTGTTTTAGTTTTATCTTTTTCTAAGTTAATGATTTTACCTCGTCCGATTTCCGCTTCGCGACGCATAATTCTAACTTGCCCAGAATGAATTTCACCAACAACAACTTTGCCTCCTAAAACTTGGCGTTCTTTGGTTTTACTAAAAACCTTGAGAATTTTTGCTTGACCAGTAACTTCGGTGGTGGTGATTTTTGGTCTACGATTTTCCATCTCTACTTCTAGCCATTCTGTCATTTTATAAATAATATCAAAAGTCATTATCTCTATATTCATTCTTTCTGCTAAAGATAAGGCATTATTGTCAGCTTTAACATTAAATCCAATAACAATAGCATTCTCGTCAGAGATAGCGTTTTTAATATCTTTTTCTCCGATAATACCTTCACCTTTTTGAATTATTTTAAAGCGCGCGTTAGCAACTTCGATTTTACTGATTTCTTTTTCTATAGCTTCTATGGAGCCTGAAGTATCCGCTTTTAATACTATAGGTATGATTTTCTTATCATTATTCAAATCTAGTTCTTTTACGTGTTTTTCAACTTCTACAACTTCTTCTTCAAAAGTAGTCATATCATTCTTTTTATGAAAGGCAATGAACTCAGCCCCTACTTTAGGCATTTTATCAAAACCAATTAATCTAACTGGAGCTGAGAAGGTAGCTTCTTCTACGGCCTTACTTTTAAAATCTAAAAGTATACGCACAGGGCAATGACTATCTCCTGCGAGTACCCACATACCTTTTTTAAGAGTACCGTTTTTAATAATCATTACTGCTTCGATACCGCGTTTTTGATCTAAATTAGCTTCGATAATAAATCCAGTAGCTTCTTTCGTCATATCTCCTTTAAAATCTTCTAGATCTGAAACTATAGTTATCAGAGATAATAATTCTGGTACATGAGTCCCAGCCTTAGCAGAAATTTCCACGAAGGGAATACTACCTCCGTAATTTTCGAGATAAACTCCGTGTTCGGAAAGTTCCATTTTAGTTTTCTCTACATTAGCCCCGGGTTTATCTATTTTATTAATAGCAACAATTACTGGAATTTTTGCTTCCTCGATAGTTTTCCAAGCTTCAATAGTTTGAGGTTTTACTCCGTCTTCAGCTGATACTATTAAAATAGCGATATCAGCGATATTTGCACCTCTTTTACGCATTTTAGAAAAAGCAGCATGTCCCGGAGTATCAATAAAACTGATTTTGCGATCTTTGCCGTTTTCATCTTTATGAATTATTTCATAAGCGCGAATATGTTGCGTAATACCTCCAGCTTCAGTATCAACAATATTTGTATTACGAATATAATCAAGTAGGGTTGATTTACCATGATCTACGTGACCCATAATTACAACAACGGGTGGGCGAGTGATTATAGAATTTTCTTTGTTTGTTTTTGACATTATACTTTTGATTTATTTATTACTTCGCGTTCTTCTTCTGTTAATTCATAGCTAGAAGTTCCTTTTTTAATAGGTTTAGCAAATATACTCATTCTTTCGCGTGCATATAAACTTGAAATTACTACTCCGTCTCCGTCTTCGTTTTGTATGCCGATAGCAAAGCTTTGATTACCACCTTGATCAGGGAAGGGATTAAAACGAATCATTTCAAGTCCGCGAAGACTTTTTCTTAATTTTTGATTTACAACTATGAGTTCAGCTTCGATTTTATTTTTTGATAAATTTAGATTTTTGACTTCATCTTCTAAATGAATTAAAGTATCTTCTAAGTCTTTACCTTTTTTGCCTAAGAAAAAACGTTTGAGTCTTTTCTCAGTTTTAACAATCCAAAAGATATTGCACAGAAGTACAATTAAGATTAAGATGAAAAAAACAATTTCGAGCTTGGAAATCATACCATTCCAATATATACTATTTTTAGAGTTTTATCAAATTAAGAAATGAAAATCAAAAATAAAAAAATTATATATTTAGATAATGCTTCTGCGACAGAAATCGATAAAGAAGTATTAAAAACAATTTCAAAATCTTTAAAAGAAGATTTTTATAATCCTAGTTCTATTTCAGAAGGAGGAATTTCAGTTAATGAAAAAATTAAAAACTCTAGAAATAAAATAGCTCAAATGTTCTCTAGTTTAGCTGATGAAATTTTCTTTACTAGTGGAGCAACTGAGTCAAATAATTTAGCTATTTTAGGTGCTCTAAATAATTTTCAAAATATTTTTACAAAACCTCATATCATTAGTACTAAAGTCGAGCACGCTTCAGTTTTAGAAGTTTTACTTACTTTAGAAAAAGAAAACAAAATAGAATTAAGCTTATTAGAAGTTGATCAAGAGGGGAATTTAGATATTAGGGAACTTAAGAAAAATTTAAAAGATAATACGATCTTAGTTTCTATTATGTATGCGAATAATGAAATTGGAACTATCTTTGATATTAAAGAGATAGCGAAAACAATTCGTCATTTTCGAAAAAATAAAAAAGCAAATAATAATTCCCCTTATTTGCATACTGATGCGACTCAAGCTACGAATTACCTCAATATGAATGTTATAAGTTTGGGCATAGATTTATTATCTCTCAATGCGGGGAAGATATACGGTCCAAAAGGAATAGGAATTTTATACAAAAAAAGAAATATAGAAATTGGAGCTGTATTTAAAGGGGGAGACCAAGAAGAAGGGTTAAGACCGGGAACTTTGAATGCTCCTTTGATTTTAGGATTTGAAAAAGCTTTAGAAATTACTAATAAAATTAAAGAAAAAGAAGTAATTAGACTGACAAAACTCAGAAATCAATTTTATTTAAAATTAAAAAAAGTATTTCAAAAGCATGATATAGAAATTCGATTAAATGGTAGCTTAGAGGAACGCTTGCCTAATAATTTAAATATCTCAATATCTAAAATTCCAAGTGATTTATTTTTAGTTGAATTATCTATGAGAGGAATATATCTTTCTGAAAAAAGTGCTTGCAAAACCGGCGAAAAGAAAAGCTCTCATGTTTTAAATGCATTATATAAAGAACAAAATTCTCAAAATGAAAGCTTGCGTTTTTCTTTAGGTAGAGCAACTAAAAAAGAAGATTTAAATTTTGTAATACAATCTATAGATGAAATTCTAAAAAAATTAAAATCTTGGTATCTTTAAAAAAACTTGACTTTTATGCTATAATCAAAGCATGGATATAAAAGATTTAAACAAAGGGCAATTTATATTACTTATGATATTAGTTTGTTTTGTTGTTTCTATTGCGACTAGTATTACTACTTATTCTCTGATATCAGAAGCACCGGAAAGTGTTAAAAGACCAATAACTCAAGTTGTGCAAAGAACCGTAGAACGTATAGTCGAAGTTCCTCAAGGAGAAACTTTGTCAAAAGACGAATTAGAGTTGATTGAAGATTTGAAGGCTTTAAAACCACTTATCGATAAATTAGCTAAAGAAGAAAATACAGATACTACAACTACCACAACTAATCCCGAGAATTCAAATACAAATACAACAAACGAAAATCCTACAGAAAACCCAATCCCAAATCCATAATTTTAATAAATAATTAATTATAAAACTCATATGCCACCACTAAATAAATTCACAACAAAAGCAAAAGAAACTATTAAGAAAGCACATGAGCTCGCTATTGAAAGAGGACAAAATCATGTGTCTGCAATGCATTTACTCGCAGCTCTAATCTTGCAAGAAGAAAGTATGGTTAATTCTATTTTAGATAAAATGGAAATTGATACTATGTTACTTACTGACTCAGTTTTAGAAGCAATTGAATTACCGGAACGCGATACTACCTTATCTCCTTCATATCAAATTTATCTTAACCCTGATTTAGCTCAAACTATAGAGCATTCTTTGGCCGTTGCAGTTTTTACTAAAGATGAATTTGTTTCTACGGAACATTTGTTTATAGCACTTATCGACGTAGAGAGTGATGCGAAAACCTTACTAATGAAATTTAAAATCACTAAAGAAAAAGTTTTTGAAATTTTAAATGAATTAAAAGATCAAAATATTAGCGAAGGTCCTAAAAAGATGAAAATGATTTTAAAATATACTCGTAATCTAACTCGTCTTGCTCGCGAAGATAAACTTGATCCGGTAATCGGACGTGATAGTGAGATTATGCGTATTATGCAAATTCTTTCTCGTCGTACTAAAAATAATCCTATCTTGATAGGGGAAGCGGGAACTGGTAAAACTGCTGTGGTAGAAGGTTTAGCTGAACGTATTGCCAAAGGCACTGCTCCGGAATCCCTGCGAGATAAAGAAGTAGTTTCGCTAGATCTCGGTATGCTTATTGCTGGAACTAAATATAGAGGAGAATTTGAAGAAAGATTAAAGGGTATAATGAAAGAAATTGAAAAGACTGATGGTAAAGTTATACTTTTTATTGACGAAATTCATACTATTGTCGGAGCTGGAGGATCTGAGGGAACGCTTGACGCATCTAATATGCTTAAACCGGCACTTGCTCGAGGTGAGCTTCGTGCAATAGGTGCTACTACTCTCAAAGAATATCAAAAATATATAGAGCGTGATCCAGCTCTTGCGAGACGTTTTCAGCCTGTATATATTGATGAACCCAATATTGAAGATGCTATTACTATACTTCGTGGACTTAAAGAACGTTACGAACTTTTTCATGGAGTTCGAATTACTGATGATGCAATAGTGAGTGCGGTTAATCTTTCATCTCGATATATAACTAATCGTTTCTTACCTGATAAAGCAGTAGACTTGATAGATGAAGCTTCATCTTCATTAAAAATTTCTTTAGAGAATAAGCCAGCGATTTTAGAAGAAGCTCATAGGAAAATAATGCGTCTTGAAATCGAGCGCGAAGCTTTAAATAAAGAAATTTCAATTATTGAAACTCCAAAAGAAAAAATTAAAGAAGAAAAAACTCGTATCAAAGAAATCGAACGTGAAATAGCAAATCTCAACGAAAAAACTAAAGAGATAGAATTAAAATGGCAAAATGAAAGAAATATTGTTATGGAAATTCGTCAGATTAAAAAGGATTTAGAAACTTTGCGCGTAGATGCTGAAAATGCAGAAATGCAAACTGATTTATCTAAAGCTGCTGAAATTAGGTATGGCAAAATTCCAACCTTGAAAAAAGAATTAGATACGAAACTTGCTCGTTTAAAGAAATTGCAAAAATCCCGTAGAATTCTCAAAGAAGAAATTACTGAAGAAGATATAGCGAGCGTAGTTGCACGTTGGACTGGTATACCAGTTTCAAAAATGCTTGAAGAAGAAAGAGAAAAGTTAGGCAAAATGGAAGAAGAACTCGCTCAAAGAATCATTGGTCAAAACGATGCTGTCAAAAGAGTGGCTGAAGTTATCAAACGTTCGAAAGCTGGGATTTCGGATCCTAATCGTCCGATTGGATCTTTTATATTCTTAGGTCCAACAGGAGTAGGTAAAACTGAGCTTACTAAAGCTTTAGCAGAAATTATGTGGAATGATGAGAAAGCAATTATTCGAGTTGATATGTCTGAGTATATGGAGCGTCATAGTGTTTCTAAACTCGTAGGTTCACCTCCAGGTTACGTAGGTTATGATGAAGCTGGACAATTAACCGAAGCTGTACGTCATCGCCCGTATTCAATAATTTTATTTGATGAAATTGAAAAAGCTCATCCTGAAGTTTTCAATATTTTACTTCAAGTACTCGATGAAGGACGTATGACAGACGGCAAGGGTAGAGTAGTGAATTTCAAAAATACTATAATCATAATGACTTCAAATATCGGTTCGCAATTTATTGAAAAGATGGAGTCTATCGGATTTTCAAATACAACTGAAAAAGAAGATTATATTAATGTCAAAGATAGAGTTATGGAAAGCTTGAAAGATCATTTCCGTCCTGAATTCTTAAATCGTATCGATGAGATAGTTTTATTCGATATTCTTTCTAAAGAAGCAATTTTAGAAATTGTAAATCTAAGAATTAAAGTTGTAAAAGAGAGAATTGAAAATAAAGGAATTCATTTCGAAATCACTAAAGATGCTTTAGAATATCTCGCTCTCGAAGGTTATAATCCGCATTATGGAGCGAGACCCTTAAATAGGCTTATTCAAAATAAAATCTTAAATCCTTTAGCTAATTTGATGATTAGTAACAACCTCCGTAAAGGTGATAGCGTTATAATTAATGCTAAAAATAATGAATTAATAATTACTCCAAAAAAAGGAAAAGTAAAAAGTAATCTCAAAATAAAAAGTAAGATAAAAGTCTAAATTAAATCCCACAGATATAACCTGTGGGATTTAATTTTAAAAAGATGCAAAAAAAATAAATTTATGTTATTTTATATATTGTAATTGCGTCGGTGGTAGAGTGGTCAATTACAACAGACTGTAAATCTGTCGGGCTTTGCCCTACGAAGGTTCGAATCCTTCCCGGCGCACTATAGTATTGACTTAGTATTAATATCCGTGGTATTATCCAAAACGAATAGGTCTTCAAATTTTTTCAAAATTTTTAAAAATTTTAAAAATGAAAGCTACAAGTTTATTTTTTAGATTATGGGATTATACCATAATCAAGTTTTTATTCTTTGTTTTTTTAATTCATATCAATTATACAAAATTAGTTGATTTGAATCCGTATTTTGTTTTTTTGATTATACCGATTGTAATTTTTGCAATTATATGTTTTCAAAAAGATGAAATTAAAAAACAAAAATTAAAAAATAAAAATTTATGAATTTCATTTGTTCTGAATAAGAGGCTGTTTGATTTTTTTACTCATTCGGCCTCTTTTATTTTGTATTTTTTTAAAAGTGTGTTATTATATTTATATTAGATTTGTAACTCTTTCTGAAGAGTTTTTTTATTTAAATTATTAATTAAATTTTTTTATATGGATATTAGAAATATTGCGATTATTGCTCACGTGGACCATGGTAAGACTACTCTTACTGATGCGCTTATGAAGCAAAACGGTATAGTTTTAGATGAAGGAGTTTCTATGGACTCAAATGCTCTAGAAAAAGAGCGAGGTATTACGATTTATGCAAAGAATACTTCTATTTATTACAAAGATACAAAAATTAATATCGTAGATACTCCAGGTCACGCGGATTTCGGTTCTGAAGTAGAGCGCGTACTTCGCGCTATTGATTCAGTTTTACTTCTTGTAGATGCTGTAGAAGGACCGATGCCTCAAACTCGTTTCGTACTTAAGAAGTCTCTAGAACTCGGACTAAAGCCTATTGTAGTTATTAATAAGATAGATAAACCTGCAGCCGATATCGCTCGTGTACACGATGAAATTTTAGAATTGTTTTTGGAGCTTGGAGCAAACGATGAACAAACTGATTTCAAAACTATTTATGCTATTGGACGTGAAGGTAAGGCTTTTAAAAATGTAGGTGATGATTCAAATGATCTTTCTCCATTACTTGATCTTATTTTAGATATAGTTCCTGTTGCTTCAGGAGATAAAGAAGGTAAACTACAAGCTCAAGTTTTTAACCTAGCTTATGATAATTTCTTGGGAAGAATGGCTATTTGTAGAGTATATGAAGGTAGTATTAAAAATGCTAGCTCATTAATAGTAAAAGGAGAGAACGGTTCTCGTAATGGTAAAATCACTAAACTTTTTACTTTTGAAGGTACTATTCGTAAAGAAGTACAAAGTGCAAGTAGAGGAGATATTGTGATGATTGCTGGAATACCTGATATTTTTATCGGAGAGACTTTGTGTTTTGATGAGAGTGTGGAATCTTTGCCTCATATTGCTATTGATGAACCAACTTTGTCGCTTAACTTTTTAGTTAATGATTCTCCATTTGCAGGTAAAGAAGGTAAATTCGTAACTAGTCGTCAAATCAAAGAAAGATTAGAAAAAGAATTAGAAATTAACGTAGGACTTAAGGTAGATTTTTCTCCTGATCAAGGTGAAGATAAATCAGGTCCAAGCTTCTTTAAGGTTTACGGACGAGGAGAACTTCATGTTGCAGTTTTACTTGAAAATATGCGTCGCGAAGGTTTCGAGATGCAAGTTTCTCAACCTGAAGTAATTATTAAAGTTGATGCACAAGGTAATAAAACTGAACCTTACGAAGAATTAGTGATTGATGTTCCTACTATATCATCTGGAACTGTAATTGAAAAAATCGGTAAAAGAAAAGGAATTATGAAAGATATGCAAGATAAAGATGGAATTGCTAGAATTATTTTTGAAATTCCTACTCGTGGATTACTTGGATATCGCGGTGAGTTTATAATCGATACAAAAGGAGAGGGAATTATGTCTTCTCGTTTTAGTAGCTTTAAAGAATATGCTGGAGAAATCAAGAAAAGAGAATACGGATCTATGACTTCGATGATAGCTGGTAAAGCAGTTGCTTTTGCACTTGCTAATTTACAAGAACGTGGTATATTATATATAGATCATGGTACAGAAGTTTACGAAGGTATGGTAATTGGTAACGTTTTAAAAGGGGAAGACATGTCAGTTAACCCTATAAAAGGTAAACAACTTACAAATATGCGTGCTTCTGGTACTGATGAAATGATTGTGTTAAAACCTGCTTTCGTGCTCAGCATTGAACGCGGATTAGAAGTAATGGGTATGGATGAGTATTTAGAAATAACTCCGAAATCAGTTAGACTTCGCAAGAAGTTCTTGACTGAAAACGATAGAAATAAAGCTTTACGTACCAAAAACAATTAATTCTTGACATTATCATAAAAATAAGGTATATTAAAACTATTAATTAACAAAAATTTATGTCATCAACAATATCGTTTAAACCAAAACAAGTTACCAAAAGAATAATCGCTCATTTGCCTGAACGCGCAAGTGATGTTTTGATTAGTCGTTTTGGGCTTGATGCTAATGATTTAGAGAGAAAAACTCTCGAAGAAATTGGAAAGAAGTACAATATAACTCGCGAAAGAGTTCGTCAAATAAAAGAAAACGGTATTAACTTGATTAAAAAGTCTTCTGTATTTAAAGCCGAGCAAGCATTGTTCGAAGAATTGCGTGATTTAGTTCATGAATTAGGAGCTATTGTTTCAGAACATGATTTACTAAATCATATCTCAAAAGATAAGGCTACTCAAAATCATATTCATTTTTACTTAGTACTTAGTGATCATTTTACAAAGCATAAAGAAGATGAGCATTTTAAAGCTCGTTGGAGTGTTGATGATGAGATGGCTGATAGTGTGCATGATGCTTTGAAAAAACTTTATGCGTCACTAAAAGACGAAGATTTAGTTCCTGAAACTGAAATGATTAAAAAATTCTTCGATCATATGAAAGATACTGCTGATAAGTACAAAAATGATGAAGTTGCAAAACGTTGGCTTTCTGTGTCTAAAAAGATTTCTAAAAATCCGCTAGGAGATTGGGGTCGTTCTCATTCACAAAACGTACATACTCGTGGAGTAAAAGACTATGCTTATTTAGTTATGCGTCGTCACGGCTCACCTATGCACTTCAAAGAAGTTACTGATTCTATATCAAAGACTTTTGGACGTAAATCTCACTATGCTACAACTCATAACGAGCTTATCAAAGATCCACGTTTCGTTTTAGTTGGTCGTGGACTTTATGCGCTTTCAGAATGGGGATATAAAACTGGAATTGCTCGTGATGTTATTTCTGATATTCTTAAAAAAGAAGGCCCGATGACTAAAGAAGAAGTAGTTGAAAAAGTTATGAAAGAAAGATATTTCAAGAAAAATACAATTTTAGTTAATCTTGCAAATAATAAATATTTTAAGAAAAATAAAGAAGGACTCTATACTGCAATATAAATAAAGTAAAAGAAAAACTCCCTAGGGAGTTTTTCTTTTACTTTATTTGTTTTTTGTAATAAAATATTTATATGGATCAAATCGACGAAGTATTAAATGAAATGCCAAAAAGTTTTTGGATGTTTTTGACTATTATTGTCGTCAGTTCGGCCGTAGTTAGTTTACTTGGTTGGGAAGTTTTATTCCTTTCTATTATGGCTTTATTTTTAGGAGTTTTCGGTTGGGAACTTTGGATGCATTATATTCGTCAAGATTTTATATCTGGCATTGATTGGGTAATTTTAGAAGTTATTCCTCCTCGTGATGTAGCTCGTTCACCTAAAGCTATGGAACTTTTCTTTACTAATGCTCTTTATCATTGGAGTATGAAGGGAGGCCGTGAAGAAATCTGGCAAGGTGCTGTTTGGTTTTGGTTTTCGCTCGAAATTGTATCTATAGAAGGGCAAATTCATTTTTATATTCGTACTCCTACCCGTATTAAAGGTCTTATAGAAACGCAGATTTATGCTCAATACCCTCAAGCATATGTTAAAGAAGTTGAGGATTATACTGCTGCAGTAGATGAAATTTCAGAAAAAAGTGAGTGGAATATGTGGGGTTGTGAATGGAAATTAGAAAAACCAGAAGCTTATCCTATAAGAACTTACGTTGATTTTGGACTTGATAAAGATCCAGACGAAGAATTAAAAGTTGATCCTCTTTCTCCTGTGATTGAACTTTTTGCATCTTTAAAAAAAGATGAGCAAATGTGGCTTCAGATAGTTATTCGTCCAACTAAGAAGAAATTCCATACTCACGGTACTTGGGGAGGTCATCATGATTGGGTCAAAGAATCAGAATTAGAATTAGAGCGTGTTTCTGCCCCTTACACTAAAATAGAAACCTTGCCTAATGGTCAAATATTAAAGTCAGGACGTACTCCGGATTCGATGAAACCTATTATTGATGGACTTACTAAAAAACCTCAAAAAATTGGTTTTGATGTCGGAATTCGATCTTGCTACGTTGCTAAAAAGCATGCCTATGATATGAATCACCGCCGTGATATTCGTCTAATTTTTAGACAATACGCAAATCCACTTTTAAATCAATTTGCTCGTTACAATGGTACTCAGGCTGATGCTTACGGAGGCTTAGTATTTGTTTTAAATCAAAAGCAAGTTTTTACTTTAGCTAATCGAATGCTTCATGAATACAAAGAGCGTAATTTCTTTAATCATCCAATGCGTAATCAATGGCTAGCTATGGGGAATATCCCTTGGCCAATTTCTCCGACTATATTTATGGCATATTTTCACTCGGTGACTTTTGTATTAAATGTAGAAGAAATTGCAACTCTCTGGCACTTCCCAGGTCAAATTCTCAAAATTCCTACTCTTGAAAGAGTTGAAAGTAAAGAAGCTTCACCTCCTACAAATTTACCGACCTAATTTATGGAAAAAGATAACGATTTAAATTTAAAAGAAAATATTTATAACAATGTTCAGAAAAAACCTTTTAATTTTTTCAAGGTTTTTTCTTTGTTTTTTGTATTTTTAATTTTAATTATTATTGTCTTTTTTAATAATTTAAATCAAGCACCAAATAATTTTCCTCAAGGAGAAATATTTATTATAGAAAAGGGCGATAGCCTAAGAACTATATCTAAAAATTTAGAAGAACAAAATTATATTAAATCGAGAGTTCTATTTGAATCTTTTGTGATTTTATTTGGAGGGGAAAAAAGTTTGAATACAGGAGATTATTTATTTAAAGAAAAGTACAATACATTAAATTTAGCTGATAGAATATCGAAGGGGGAGAAAGATTTAAATCCTATCAAAATAACTATCCCTGAAGGTTTTACTAAAGATGAGATTATCTTATTACTCGACAAAAAACTTCATAATTTTGATGGAAATAAATTCAAAGAAAAGGCACAGGAAGGTTATCTTTTTCCTGATACTTATTTCTTTTTGTCTTCTGATAATGAAGAAACAGTTTTTAAAACTATAACTGACAACTTTAATAAGAAAACAAATAAAATTTTTGAAAATATACCAATTCAAAAACAAAAAGAAATTTTAATTATGGCTTCTATATTAGAAGGTGAAGCTAAAGGCGAATCTGATCGCAATATTATTTCTGGAATTTTATGGAAAAGGATTTCTATAAATATGCCTCTTCAAGTAGATATCGCTCCGATTACTTATAAAGAGCGAGGATTACCCGAAAATCCAATTTCTAATCCTGGCCTTTCGACTATTTATGCTGCTATAAATCCAGAGAATTCACCTTATCTATACTATATTCACGATAAAGAAGGCAATACTTATTTTGCGAAAACTTTTAAAGAACATAGGGCTAATATAGAAAAATATCTAAAATAGTGTATAAATATATAGTGGCTAAGGTTTCAAGTAAAAAATTAAATAAAACTGTATTCGTAGGATTATCTGGCGGAGTAGATAGCTCTGTGTCAGCGTTACTGCTTAAAAGAGCTGGTTATAAGGTTGTTGGAGTTTTTATTAAAACTTGGCATCCGGATTTTATTACGTGTAATGAAGAAGAAGAAAGACTCGATGCTATGCGAGTTGCAGCTTTTTTAGATATTCCTTTTTTGACTCTAGATTTAGAGGATGTTTATAAAAACGGGGTCGCAGACTACATGATTGCTGAATATAGGAAAGGCAGAACTCCGAATCCAGACGTGATGTGTAACAAGGAAGTAAAGTTCGGAGCTTTTATGCAATTTGCTTTAGAAAAAGGAGCGGATTTTGTAGCGACTGGGCATTATGCTCGGAACATTAATAATTCTTTATTGAAGGGTAAAGATATTACTAAAGACCAAAGTTATTTTCTTTGGACTTTGACTAAAAAACAATTAGAAAATATTTTATTTCCTGTTGGTCATTTAAATAAAAAAGAAGTTAGAAAAATAGCAGAGAAATATAAATTACCAGTTTCTACGAAGAAAGACAGTCAAGGAATTTGCTTTTTAGGAGATATAGATTTAAAAGATTTTCTTAAGCATTATATTGAAACTAAAAAGGGCAAAGTATTAAACGAAGACGGCGAAGAGATAGGATATCATGATGGGGTACTTTTTTATACTTTAGGTGAACGTCACGGTTTTACTATAACTAAGAAGACGAGTAGCGACATGCGGTATTATATCGTATCTAAAGATATTAAAAATAATATTTTAGTAGTATCTAATCAGAAAAAAACTTTAGCGAATAAAAATGAGATTATTATTTCTAATTTAAACATTTTAGAAAATTTTAAAGAAGATAAGTCTTACGATATGCAAGTCCGTTATCATGGAGAATTAATTAAAACTAAATTATCTAAATTAAATGATCAGAGAATTAAAATTCTACCTCAAAATGAAGTATTAGTGGCGAGCGGGCAATCCATAGTGATTTATGAAGGTGATAAAGTTATACTTGCTGGAGTTGTAGAGTAGATGAATTTTTATTAATTTTAAGTTAAAATATACAAATGGAACTATTTTTTATAGAGAACAGTGATTTAATTTTAAAATTATTATTAGCAGTAGGTTTGGGTGGTATTATTGGACTTGAGAGATTTATCGTACATAAAGAAGCAGGTATGAAAACTCATGCTATTGTAGCTTTGGGTTCAGCTTTATTTGTAGTTATTTCGGAAGAGCTTATGTTTTTATATGGAGATATAGGGAGTTTTGACCCGACTCGTATCGCTTCGCAAATTATCGTAGGTATCGGATTTTTAGGAGCTGGATCTATAATGCTTCAAGGTTCAAGAATTAAAGGCTTAACGACTGCCTCAGGGCTCTGGCTTACGGCAGGTATCGGTATGGCTGCGGGATTTGGATTTTCAAATATTGCAATTATAGCTACTGTATTAGTTTTACTTGTTTTTACTTTGATGACAATTTTAGAAAAGCCTATTAGTAAATTAATCGGAGAAAATAGAGAAGAATAAGTTATGAAATCAGAAGAAATTCGAAATAGATTTTTAAAGTTTTTTGAAGCGAGGGGACATGCAATAATTCCTTCGGCTTCGCTCGTGCCTGAGAACGATCCTTCTGTATTATTTAATACTGCAGGAATGCAACCTTTAGTTCCGTATTTGCTTGGTCAGATTCATCCTATGGGTAAGCGTATTGCAGATGTTCAGAAATGCGTTCGTACTGGAGACTTGGACGATATAGGAGACAATAGACATTTCTCTTTTTTTGAAATGCTTGGTAATTGGTCCTTGGGAGATTATTTTAAAGAAGAAGCTATAGCTTGGAGTTATGAATTTTTAACTTCTAAAGAAGAAGGATTAGGGCTTGATCCAAAAAGACTTTATATAACAGTTTTCGAAGGGGATGAGAATGCTCCTTATGACGAAGAATCTAAACAAATTTGGATGAAAGTTGGCATTCCTGAAAATCGTATTTATGCGCTTCCTGCAGAAGATAATTTCTGGTCTCCGGGAGATAACGGACCTTGTGGACCTTGTTCGGAAATGTTTTATGATATGGTTGGTAATATTGGAGATTTATCTCATGAAGAATTTTTACAAGCCTTGAAAAGAGAAGACGTAATAGAAATCTGGAATGACGTTTTTATGGAATATGAGAAAAAAGATGGTAAAGTTATCGGAAAGTTAAAACAAAAAAACGTAGATACTGGTGCAGGACTTGAAAGAATTACAGCAGTAATGCAAGGGAAAAAAACTGCATATGATACTGATCTGTTTGAAGGAGTTTTAGATTTTATAAAAAGTAATTCAAAAGATTACAATGAAAAAAATGCAAGAGTAATAGCAGATCATATTCGTGGTTCTTTATTTCTTATAGCAGAAGGAGTTTTACCTTCAAATAAAGATAGGGGTTATGTTTTACGTCGATTACTTAGACGAGCAGGTACAAGAGCTCAACAAATGAATATTTCTGTATCTAAATTAGTGGAATTATCTTTTAAATATGGTGAATATTATGGAAAGTATTATGAGAATGTATCTGATTCAAAAAATAATGAAATAATTAGAGAAGAATTAAATAAATTTAATCAAACTTTAATTCAAGGTTTAAAAGAATTTGAAAAAGGAGTTGATCCATTTATTTTAGCTACTACTTACGGTTTCCCAATAGAGCTTACTTTAGAACTTGCAAAAGAAAAGGGAATAGAGATAGATTTAGAAGATTTTAAAAAGAAAATGGAAGAGCATCAAAAGCTTTCAGCGACTGCTTCGGCTGGGATGTTCAAGGGTGGACTTGCAAATCATAATGAGAAAACTATACGTCTCCATACCGCGCACCATTTACTCCTTGCAGGACTGCAACAAATAGTAGATAAAAATATTAAGCAAAGAGGTAGTAATATTACCGAAGAGCGTTTGCGTATTGATTTCCTTTGTGATCATAAGCTTACTGATGAAGAGAAGCAAAAAGTAGAAAATTTCGTAAATGAAAAAATCTCTCAAGGGTTAAACGTTATTCGTCGCGAAATGCCTTTCGTAGAAGCTGAGAAATTAGGAGCTGAAATGGAATTCGGAGCTAAGTATCCTGAAGTGGTTTCAGTTTATTTTATTGAAGATGAAAAAGGTAATCCAATCTCTAAAGAATTCTGCGGAGGTCCTCACGTATCTAATACTTCTGAATTAGGAAAATTTAAAATCCAAAAAGAAGAAGCGGTTGCCTCAGGTATTCGTCGTATCAAAGCAGTTTTGGAATAAAATTATTTTGAGAAAATTTTTAGAAAGGTTATAATATTAGTATGTGGCCTTTTACTAAAACAGAAAATCAAAAAGAATTATCTCTAGTTTTTGATATTGGTTCTTCTTCTGTGGGAGGGTCTTTGTTTTATATTGAAAGTTCAGGTAATCCTAAAATTATTTATTCAAATCGAGAGCCTATCTTAATAGACCAGAATTTAGATTTGCAAAGTTTTTTTAATCTTACGATATCATCTTTAAATAAATTAGTAGAAAAAATTCATAAAGAAAATCCAGCTAAAGTGAATCGGGTTTTTTGTGTTCTTTCTTCACCTTGGTTTCACTGTCAAACTCGAAATATTAAATATGAGAAAAATACTCCGTTTATTTTTAATACTAAATTCGCGGATGAATTAATCAAAAAAGAAGTTGAAAACTTAATAAAAGGTTATGAAAATAATGATTCAAATTCTAATAAAGTTCTACCAATCGAAATGAAAACCATGAGCGTAAAGCTTAATGGTTACGATGTTAAAAATCCAGTAGGTAAAAAGGTTAAAAATGTAGAAATGCCTATTTTTATTTCTCTTAGTGAAGAACTATTTATTAAAGAAGTTGAGAGAGTGATAAATACGGCTTTTCATTTTAAAAGCATCAAATTTTCGTCTTTTTTGATGTCTTCTTTTGCTGTAGCGAGAGATATGTTTATTAATCAAGATAAATTCTTACTTATTAATATTGGTGGTGAGATTACTGATATTTCTATGATCAAGAAAGATATTTTGAAAGACAACGCTTCTTTCCCGATGGGAGTAAATTTCTTGATTAGAGGACTTTCTAAGGATTTAAAAGTTAATGCTGATGAAGCGAAATCTTTACTTTCTTTATATAAAGACGATCATTCTAATCCGAATACTAATCAAAAATTAAATCAATCTATCGAAACACTTAAAAAAACTTGGCTTAAAAATTTCCAAGAAACGCTAAATAATCTTTCTCATGATATATCAATCCCTTCGACGATATTTATAACCGTAGATCAGAATTTAGCTTTATTCTTTTCGCAAATTATTAAAAATGAAGAACTTAATCAGTATTCTTTGACCGAAAATAAATTCCGCATCGTTTTTCTCGGGACTGAAGCTCTTCATGGGATAGCAGTCTTTGATGATAAAAAAGAAATAGAAAGAGACCCGTTACTTATTATCGAGGCAATTTATATTAACAGATTTTTGAAATAATATATGGCAAAAAGATTTTTAGAAGACATGATACAAGTTAAAAATGCAAATAAGATAAAAAGAGAAAATGATATTTCTTCTAATGTAAAAGCGCCCCTAAATACTAAAAAAGACGAATTACAAGAAAACAAAAAACAATCAACTAAAGAAACAAACAAAGAAATAAAAACTGAAATCAAAAAAACTCCTTATTTAAAAAATACTAAAGCTTATTTCGATAATGATGGTTATAGAGAAGTAATAGATACGAAACAAAATTCCAATAATTATTTCTTGTGGTTTTTAGTTGTATTGGTAGTTGTAATTTCTTTTTTTAATATTTCGTCTCGTTTTAGTAAAGCAAATATAACGATAGACCCTAAAATCGAAGAATTTACCTTAGAAGAATCTTTGATTGCGAAAAAAGATTTGAGTCAAACTGAAACTGATTTATCCTATCAGCTCATCATAGTAGATGGTAATCAGAGTAAAATAATCACAGCAGAAGGGGAAAAAGAAGTTAGAGAAAAAGCAACAGGTAAAGTAGTTCTTTATAATGCTTTCGCTACTAGTCCTCAAAAATTAAACATTGATACGAGACTTATCGGTTCTAATAATAAAATTTATAAAACTAAAGAAGCTGTTACAATACCGGCTATGACTTCGAATTCTTTTGGTTCTATAGAAGTAGAAATTTATGCTGAAAAAGAGGGGGAAGAATACAACAGTGAACCATTAGATTTTCAAATTCTTGGTTTTAAGGGTACAGCTAAATTTGATAAAATTTATGGACGTTCTAAGGGAGAGATTGCTGGAGGCTTTGCTGGTAATAAAAAAATAGTTAATGAAGAATCTTTTAATCAAACTAAAGAAGAATTAGAAAACGCTTTAGAGTTAAGATTATTAGAAAAAGCTTTAGATCAAATCCCTAATGATTATATTTTATTCCGTGACGCAACTTTCTATAACTTAGATTCTCAAATTACGAATAATAGCGGTACTAATAATGAAGCCGAAGTTACAGCGAGTGGTACTTTATATGGTTTTATATTTAATAAAAAGAATTTAGAAAACTATATTTTAGATAATAAATTTCAAGACAAAAAAGGTAACTATTATATTTCTAACCTCAAAGATTTAGTTTTTGAAATAATAGATAAAAATATAGTTCCTAGTGAAGCAAGTCAAATTAGTTTTAATTTAAAGGGTCAAATTAATGCACCTTATAAAATAAACGAACAAAAAGTTAAAGAAATCCTAGCAGGGAAGGCCAAAAAAGAATTTAGCAATATTATTGCGACTTATGAAAATGTAGAAAATGCAGAGTTATCAATAAAACCTATTTGGCAAAATAAAATTCCAAAAGAAATTAAAAAAATCAACCTCAAGGTTAATTATCCTTAATTCACATTTAAATATTTGACCAAATTAATTTAATTTGGTATGATTGAATAGTTACAATGATTGATTCAAAAAACGACAAAGCTTTAACCAAAAAAGGACTAGTAATAGAGGCTTTACCTCAAACTTTATTTAGAATAGAGTTCGAAGAAGGCGAAGTAATACTTGCTTATCTGGGAGGTAAAATGCGATTAAATCGAATTAAAGTTTTAGTTGGAGATACTGTAGAAGTTTTGCTCGATCCATACGGTGGAAAGGGTAGAATTATTAAAAGGTTGTAATTTTTTTTGAAATAGTGTATTATATGTTTTATAAGTTTTAAATAGTTTAAAAGTATTTAAAAATAAGGATAAATCCTTATTTGTTTCGTTTTGTTAATAGATTAATAATTTATGAAAATTAGAGCATCAATTAAAAAGATTTGTGATAAATGTAAAATGGTAAAGCGCAAAAGACATTTGCACGTTATTTGCTCTAACCCAAAGCATAAGCAAAAGCAATAAAAATATATGAGAATTTTAGGAATTACAGTACCAAATGAAAAAAGACTTGAAATAGGATTAACTTGCCTTTACGGTATAGGTATTTCAAGAGCACGCAAAATACTTGATCAAGTTGGAATCGATCACGGCAAGAAAGCTAAAGATTTAACAGCAGATGAAGAGAATAAAATCCGTACTATTGTAGAAGGTATAACTATCGAAGGTAACTTAAAAAGAGAAATTTCTGCAAATATAAAAAGACTAAAAGATATTAAAGCTCATCGCGGAGTTCGTCATATGAAAAGACTACCAGTTCGTGGACAAAGAACAAAGACTAATTCTAGAACTGTGAGAGGTAATGTTAGAAATACGATGGCTTCAGGTAGAAGAAAAGAAAGTAAGACTTAATTTATAAAAGAAATTTAAAAGTTTAAAATTATCATGGCAAAAACAAAAGTTACAAAAGAAGAAGAGATTAAAGAAGTTGATACTACTGTAGTAGCGCCTTCTAATTTAAAAGCACCAAAGAAGAAAATTACTTCTGGTATTTTAAGTGTTGAAGCAACTTTTAATAATACAAAGGTTGTTTTTGCAGATAAGAATGGAAATACACTTTTCTGGTCTTCAGCAGGTTCTCTAGGATTTAAAGGAGCAAAAAAAGGAACTCCTTTTGCTGCAGGTAAAGTAGGTGAAGTTTTAGGAGAAAAAGCAGCTGCACTTGGCGTTAAAGATGCTGATGTAGTGATTAAGGGAGTAGGTTCTGGTCGCGAACCAGCAGTGAGATCATTTATGTCTTTCGGTATTGAAATTAATTCTGTAAAAGATATGACACCTGTTCCGCACAATGGTCCAAAACCTAAAAAACCAAGAAGAGTTTAATATTAAATTTAATTTATAAAATATGTTAACAAAACCAAAATTCAAAATTTGTAAAAGATTAGGCCCTGGAGTTTATGACAAATGTCAAACTCCAAAATTTTCACCTGGCGTTCCAAAAAGAGGCAAAGCTTTATCTGAATACGGAACTCAACTTATTGAAAAGCAAAAAGTTCGTTTTTCATATGGTATAACTGAAAAGCAACTTTCTAACTACGTTAAAAAGGCTTCACTTATTAAGGGAGCAGGTACAGCAGAAAAGTTTTACGAAGAATTAGAATCTCGTTTAGATAATATAGTTTATCGTTTTGGTTTAGCTCCTTCTCGCCGTCAAGCTCGTCAAATGGTATCACACGGACATTTCACAGTAGCAGGTCACAAGGTAACAGTTCCTTCTTATCAAATTAAAACAGGAGAAGTTATCTCTGTTCGTGAAGGTTCAAAAGGTTCAAAATTATTCGCTGATCTAGAAGTAAGACTTAAAGATTATACAGCTCCAAAGTGGCTTTCTTTTGATATTAATAAAATGGAAGGTAAAGTTTTAGCAAAGCCACAAAATACAGAAGGATTCTTTGATTTAAACGCAGTACTTGAATTCTATAGTCGTTAATTTTTTTAAAAAAAATTTATTATTAACTTTTAATTTTATAAAATATGCCTGAATATAAAATATTAATGCCTTCAAAACCAAAAGCTGTTTTAGAAGAAGGGAATAAAGGAGTTTTTGAGATAGATGGTTTATATCCTGGTTACGGCCACACTTTAGGTAATTCACTAAGAAGAATTATTCTTTCTTCTTTGCCTGGAGCGAGTGTTGTTTCTATTAAAATAGACGGCGTAAGTCACGAATTCCAAACAATGGAAGGACTTAAAGAAGATATGATCGTTCTTATTTTGAATCTTAAAAAGATTCGTTTTAAGATGATTACTGATGAACCTCAAACTGTTACCTTATCAATTAAGGGTCCAAAAGAAGTAACCGCAAATGATATTAAAACTTCTGGACAAGTTGAAGTATTGAATCCTGATTTATATATTGCTACAGTTACAGGTAAGATTTCTTTAGACATAGAACTTCGTATTGAAAAAGGACTTGGTTTTATTCCAAAAGAAATGATTCAAAAAGAAAAAGTTGAGATTGGTACAATAGCAGTAGATGCTATCTTTACACCAATCCGTAGAGTAGCTTATGAAGTTGAAAATATGCGCGTAGGTGATAAAACTAACCACAACAGACTTCGTATCACTATAGAAACCGACGGCACAGTATCTCCCCGTGAAGCTCTTTCAGAATCTATTAAAATCATGATTATGCAACTTAAAGCAATCGTAGATTTTAAAGATGAAGAAGTAGAAGAAGTTAAAACTTCAAAGAAAGAAGAAAAGTTAAATCATGAAGATGTAGAAGAAGACGAAGAAGATAAAAAAGGAGATGATTTTACTGACGTTTTAAAAACTAGAATTGACGGACTTGATTTATCTACTCGTACACTTAACGCTTTAACTGGAGCAAATATTAGAACCTTAGGAGGTCTTGCTCGCAAGAAAAGAGAAGATTTATTAGAAGTAGAAGGTATTGGAGAAAAAGGAATTACAGAAATCAAGAAAGTTTTAACTAAATTCGGACTTGCCCTCAAAGAATAATTAGTAGATTAAATTAATAATATGAGACACCATAACAACAAAAGAAAATTTGGAAGAAAGAAGAACGGTAGAAATGCTCTTATGCATTCGCTTGCTTTAAATTTGATCGTAAAAGGTAAAATTAAAACTACTTTGATTAAAGCTCGTGAGCTACGTCCTTTTATAGAAAAATTAGTCACTCATGCGAAGACTGATACTCTTTCAAAGCGCCGAACTGTTATGGCTAAGATTGCAAACCGTAAATCTGAAACTAAAAAATTATTCGAAAAGATTGCTCCTAACTACGCTGACCGTAAGGGAGGATATACTAGAATACTTAAATTAGGTCAAAGAAAATCAGATGGTGCAGAAATGGCATATATCGAATTTGTATAATTAATATTAATTTTTATTAAAATGAAAACAGAAGCAACAAAAAAAGAAATAAAAAATATAGACGCTAGCGGAAAAACTCTAGGTAGACTTGCTAGTGAAGTAGCTCAAATACTACTAGGTAAAAATAAAGCAAGTTTCAAGAAAAATGCATATTCAGGTTCACCTGTGTCTGTTTCTAATGCTTCAAAAATCAGAATCACTAATAAAAAATTAGAAGAACTATATCATACTCGTTATTCAGGATATCCAGGAGGACTTAGAGTTATGACTGGTGCATATACTAAAGCAACAAAAGGCATGAAAGAGTTAGTAAAATTAGCTGTTTATCGTATGCTCCCAGACAACAAACTAAGACGCGAAATGATGAAAAATTTAGTAATAGAAGATTAATTATAAAAATATATGGATAAAAAAGAACAATACTTTGAAAGTACAGGTAGAAGAAAAACATCAACTGCAAGAGTTCGTGTTTTCTCTTCTTCAAAATCTAGTTTTCTAGTGAATGAAACTCCTGCTAACGAATACTTTAAAACTGATGAAGAGAGAAGAATCGTATCTTTACCTTTAACTGTTGTCAGTGATTTAGATAAAGGAGCAAAATTTGCTATTACTGTAAAGGTTACAGGTGGAGGAACTCATTCTCAAGCAGAAGCAGTTCGTCACGGACTTTCAAGAGCATTACTTCTTGTGAACGGAGAATTAAGAGAAAATCTTAAAAAAGAAGGTTACCTAAAACGTGATCCTCGTGCAAAAGAAAGAAGAAAATTCGGACTCAAGAAAGCTCGTAAAGCTCCACAATGGAGTAAACGTTAAAATAAAAAGACCTCGCAAGAGGTCTTTTTATTTTAACCCCAAACCCCTTATCAGGGGCTTCCTCCCTTGATAAGGGGAGGATTGAGGAGGGGTTTAAATCATGCTATTATAGAGGTATGAGTGAAGAAAATAAAAATTTAAATGAAAATATAGAAAATAATGATATAGAAGCATCCTTCGAGAATACTCAGGACGAATCTGATGATTCGGACATAGTAGAATTCGAATACAATGAAGACGGGGAAGAAGATTTAAAGAAAACCCTTAAAAAGCTTCGTAATGACTTAAAACAAGCTAAAAAAGAAAAGGAAGAATATTTGACTGGCTGGCAGAAAGAGCGAGCTGATTTTGCGAATTATAAGAAGCAAGAAGAAGATAGAAAGACTATGTTTTCTGAATCTATGCGAGAGAGAATCCTATCACGATTTTTAACTGTTATGGATAGCTTTAATATGGCTTTCGCTAATCGCGAAGCTTGGGAGAAGGTAGATATAAATTGGCGTAAAGGAGTAGAATACATCCACTCTCAAATGAATACAGTTTTTGAAGAATATGGAGTTAAAGAGATAGGGAATATTGGAGAGCCTTTTGATCCTAATATTCATGAATCTTTAGAAATGATAGATACGAATGAAAAAGATAAAAATCACACTATTGCAAGCATAATTCAAAAAGGGTATAAACTAGGCGATCGCGTTCTTCGTCCTGCGAGAGTAAACGTATTTGAGTATAAAGAATAATGTCTTATCAATCTGAAAAAGTAAATTGTCAGAATTGCAAAAACGACTTCGTTATCGAGCCTGATGATTTTTCTTTTTATGACAAAATTAAAGTCCCTCCGCCAACTTTTTGTCCGGAATGTAGGATGATACGTAGAATGGCTTGGAGGAATGTGAGGTCTTTGCATAAAAGAAATTGT
>DALYEI010000007.1:0-32725 GCA_031972685.1 Minisyncoccota bacterium
GTAAATATTGAACCTGCATTCTTGCTCGCTATCTTGCGTCAAGAAAGTAACCTCGGCTCAAACGTAGGTCGTTGTTATTTGACTGATACTTCTGGGCCTAAAGCCGGTTACGGTATTAATCGCTCGACTGGGAAAGTTTGGACTAATTTAATGAAACCTACTCGCGATATAGAACCATTTTTAGCTATTACTGATCGTTTAGGATTAAACCCTCTTGAGACTGCTGTGTCTTGTCCTGTAGCTGGAATTGCAGGGTATGGAGGAGCTATGGGTCCTGCGCAATTTATTCCTTCAACTTGGAAAATTTTTGAAAAAAGGTTGAAAGCTTTACTCGGTTACGAAGCTAGTCCTTGGGAACCTCGTGACGCATTTATGGCTTCAGCTATGTATTTGACTGATTTAGGAGCTACTGGAACAAGTACTGCTGCTCAACATAAAGCGGCTTGTAAATACTACGGTACCGGAGGATCTACTTGTTCATATTCTAAAAGTGTTATGAAATATAAGGCTGAAATTCAGGCGAATATAGATTTGCTTTCCAATTAATTTTGTGATATTATAGATTTTATGAAAAAAGATATACATCCAACATATAGTGGGCAAACAAAAGCAAGTTGCGCTTGCGGAGCTACTTTTGTAGTGGGTTCTACTATGACAGAAATTAATATGGAAATCTGCAGTAAATGCCATCCTTTTTATACAGGTAATGAAAAACTTATGGACACTGCTGGACGCGTAGATAAGTTCAACAAACGCCGATCTGCTTCTTTAGCTAAGAAATAACACAACTGGACTATATTTTGAAAGTACGGATATTTTTAAGCTTAAAAATTCCTCGTGCTCGGCTCGACAGCCTCGCAAGCCTTTCAAAATATAGTCCATTTTTCTTTTTATTTAAAATTTTATGGCTTACGATATAGAAGAATTAAAAAAGAATCACAATACTAGCTATCTCGCTAGCGTTTTAGAGCGTTTAAATCGCGAAGAGAGTGAAGTTCGTGAAATGCTTGATAGCGATGAGACTTTGCATGAATTAGCAAAAGAAGAATTAAATCGCATTCAAACTGAAAGAGAAAATACAGAAAAGCAAATCGAAGATATTTTGAAAAAAGAAGAAGAAGCTGACGAATTTCCGAACGAAATCGTACTCGAAGTTCGGGCTGGAGCTGGAGGAGATGAAGCTGCACTTTTCGCTTGGGAACTTGCAACTGCTTACGAGAAATATGCTGAGATTCGAGGTTGGGATTGGAAAGTAAACTATGAATCTAAAAATGACGTTGGCGGATATAAAGAAGCAAGTTTTGAGATTAAAGGTAGTGACGTTTATAAAGAATTACGTTACGAAACCGGAGTTCATAGAGTCCAAAGAGTTCCAGCAACAGAGAAAAACGGTCGAGTTCATACTTCGACTTGTTCAGTAGCTATTTTACCTATTCGTACAAAAGTTAAATTTGAAGTTAATCCAGCTGATATTGAGATGGAATACTCTCGCGCTGGAGGGAAAGGAGGCCAAAACGTAAACAAGGTTGAAACTGCAGTGCGCTTGATTCATAAACCTACAGGTATCGACGTACGTTCTACGAACCAACGTTCTCAAGTAGCTAACCGTGAAAAAGCTATGCAAATTTTATTATCTAAACTGCAAGCTTTAAAAGAAGAAGAAGAAGCGAAAAAATACGCTGGTGAACGTAAAAATCAAATTGGTACAGGGGATAGAAGTGAGAAAATTCGAACTTATAATTTTCCTCAAGATAGAATCACTGATCACCGGATTAAAAAATCTTGGCATAATTTACCAAAAATTATGCTTGGAGAAATTTCTCCTATTATTGAAGCTTTGCTTTCAGGAGAAACAGGCGACGAAGACGAAGAATAATTCGCATATCATAGCTATATATTTTATAATTAAATTTTATGAACATAAAAAGAATTTTTCATTATTATTGGAATATAATAAAAGATTACAAGATAGCAATTTTCGCTATTTTATTTTTAGGTACTGGAAGAATAGGTTTTTCTTTTATTGCTGGAGGTTATATTTATAAAAATATAATAGACACTTTAAATAATCAATCTTTTTCTATAAATCAAAAATATGATATAAGCATGAAATTACTTTTAGCTATGGGTTTTTCTTTTTTGATTTCATTAATTATGTCTCGTTATATGGACTATTTAAGGTTAAAACTTTTAGTAAGATCTAGTAAAAAAATGTATGATTTTACTTTTGAAAAGCTTATAAATCATTCTTATTCTTTTTTTACAAACAACTTCGGAGGTTCTCTTGTTAATAAGGTTAAAAAATTTATTCAATCTTTTGAAACAACTATAGACCAATTTGTAGATGTGTTTTGGCAAATTATTTTAGCTATAACTTTAGGTGTTATCTCTCTTTATTTTCAATCACCAAAATTGTCTTTATATTTAGTAATTTGGTGTGCAATGTATTTTACTTTAGTTTTGTTTTTTATTAAAAGTAAAATTAAAATAGATTTAAGATGGGCTGAATCAGAGTCTAAATTAACTGGATCTCTGTCTGATTCTATTACTAATATTTTTAATATAAAAATATTCTCTGCAGCATTTAGAAATTTAAATAATTTTAAATCAAAAAGTCAAGATTTAAAAGAAAAAACTTTTGCTTCCTTTAGATTTTATGTAATTCGTGCTTCTATACAAGCTTTTTTTATGGTTTGTTTTCATATATTTATTGTATATGTAATGATTAATTTATGGAAGGATGGAGAAATAAGTATGGGAGTATTTGTAATGACTTATGTTTACCTAGTAGGTATTTTTGATAGAATTTGGGACTTGTCTTCAGGAATCACTCGTTTTATGAAAGCTATGACAGACGCTAAAGAAATGGTAGATATTTTAGATAAACCTCTCGATATTCTAGATCCAGAAAATCCTGAAGAATTACGCGAAGGTAAGGGAGAAATAGAATTTAAAAATGTGGATTTTGAATATGTAGAAGATAATGAAGTCTTCAACGATTTAAATTTGAAAATCAAAGCTGGAGAGAAAATAGGTCTCGTTGGTCATTCAGGATCTGGAAAATCAACTATTACGAAAATGCTACTTCGTTTCGTAGATATAAAAAACGGTGAGATTTTGATTGATGGGCAAAATATAAAAAACGTAACTCAAGATGATTTAAGAAGTAAAATCTCATATGTACCTCAAGAACCTATTTTATTTCACCGAAGCATAGGAGAAAATATCGGCTATTCAAAAGAAAATGCTACAGAAGAAGAAATCATAGACAGTGCGAAAAAAGCTCACGCTCACGAATTTATCTCTAAATTGCAAAATGGTTATGATACTCTCGTAGGAGAAAGAGGAATTAAACTCTCTGGTGGAGAGCGTCAAAGAGTCGCTATTGCTCGCGCAATGCTCAAAGATGCACCAATATTAGTACTCGATGAAGCTACGAGTTCGCTCGATAGTATTTCTGAATCTTATATAAAAGAAGCTTTGAATATTCTTATGCAAGATAAAACTGCTATAGTTATCGCTCATAGACTTTCTACAATACAAAAGATGGATAGAATTTTAGTTTTAGATAAAGGTAAAATAATTGAAGAGGGAACTCATCAAGAACTTATTGATAAAAACGGAGCGTATGCAAAACTTTGGAATTATCAAACAGGTTTCTTAAACGAAGAATAAAAAACTTGCGGAAGCCTTGCTTCCGCAAATTGGACTTATTTAATTATTTATGATTAAATAAACTTGAATTCGTTCGCTATTTGAAAATGATTTTTTAACTTTTAAAATCTGTTATCATGAAACTTAAAAAAAAAGATCTTCTTATGTGTTGGGCGGTTATATCATCTTTTTTTGTTTTATTTTACGGAAGTTTTTTACTTCCAAAAAATGAAAACCTTGTAGTTTTTTATAAGAAAGATTATCAAAAACATAAAAATTTTGAAGATTCAATTAGAACTTCAAATATGTTTTTAGAAAAATGTTGTATTAACGCAAATCGTTTGATATACGATTTGCAACATAAAAAATAGTTTTCTTATTTTAAGACCCAAAGGCTTGCGTGCAAAAAGTTGCATTCAAGTCTTTTTTATTTATTAAACAATTTGCTATTTATTTCAGTATGTGGCATACTTTGAGGGTAGTAGTTTATTCATAGGATTTGTTTTCGTGAGTGAAGTTTCTACGTCCTCGCCTATACGGTAGGCGGGCATTATAATTAGTTTTTGCCCGATTTTTTAAAAACGGGAGAAGTAATAGTATGGCTACAAAGCTATATGTAGGGGGTTTACCTTACTCAACAAATGACGAAGCTCTTAAAGAGTACTTCGCTCAAGCAGGTGCAGTTACATCTGCAGTTATTATAATGGACAAGATGTCTGGTCGTTCTAAAGGTTTCGGTTTCGTTGAAATGTCAAATGACGCAGAAGCACAAAATGCTATCTCAATGTTCAACGATAAAGAATTCGAAGGACGCAGATTGACTGTTAATGAAGCTCGTCCTATGGAAGCTCGTCCTCCAAGAACTGGTGGTTTTAACCGCACTGGTGGAAGAAGAGAATACTAATCTCTTAAATAAAAATCCCCTTATCTTTAAGGGGATTTTTATTTGCCTAAATATATTATTTTTGGTATATTCTATATAAGGACTTTGTCCTATTGTTTTTCTTAGGTTTTTATTGAGTGTGTAGTTCAGTGGTAGAACGCTGTCCTGATAAGACAGAGGTCGATGGTCCGATTCCATCCACACTCACCACTTAAATTTTAAGTGAATTATTTATGAAAGAAGATTGGTGGAAACCAGCTATGTTTTTTTATGCAAAGGTTACTTCTTGGATTATTATTCCGGTTGTCTTAGCTTGGTTTTTATCAAAGTTCTTAATCAAAAGTAATAGTCAAATAATTTTCTTTTTATTAATATTAATGAGTTTTTGTTTAACTTGTTATGGTATTTATAAAGAGATAAAGATTTACAAAGATAAAGTAGATAAATAATATGGCAACAGAGCACGAATCAAACACAACACAAGAACAACACATTTCTCATGAAGTCACTATTTTTGCTGAACCAGTTTTACACTTTAAAAATTTTACTATTACTAATTCGCTTATCAACTCTTGGCTTACTGTTATCGTAGTTTTCTTTTTAGCTTTAGCAATCAGACTAAAGATAAAAAAAGTTCCAGGTAAACTCCAACACGTTTTTGAAATCTTTATCGGAGGCGCTTTGGATTTACTCGATCAAGTTACTAATAATAGAAATATAACTAATCGTATTTTTCCTTTTGTATTTTCTGTGTTTGTTTTTATACTTTTAAATAATTGGTTAGGAATTATGCCTTTTATCGGATCTGTGGGATTTACCGCACTTCATGATGGGCATTTAACCTTTATACCGCTTTTCAGAGGAGGCACAGCCGATCTAAATACTACGCTCGCATTAGCAGGTATGTCAGTCATAGGAGCAAATGTATTCGGAGTTATTTCTTTAGGCCTATGGAAAACTTTCAATAAATATGTTAGAATAGGGGCGCTTGGAGAAATTTTTACAAAGTTTAAAAAAGACCCAAGTATCATAGTAGTAGCACCAATTTCATTCTTCGTAGGACTTATAGAATTCATCGGAGAATTAGCAAAAATAGCATCACTTTCTTTCCGTCTATTCGGTAACATTTTTGCAGGAGAAGTTTTGCTTTCTTCTATGGCCGCTATATTTGCTTTTGTTTTGCCTACACCATTTCTTTTCTTAGAAGTTTTTGTAGGTTTAATACAAGCGTTAATTTTTTCTTTGCTTTCGGCAGTTTACTTTACAATAGCTGCAGAAGATCATGATAGTCACGATGAAGAGCATCACGAAAATCATAATCACGAAAGTCACAAAGAAGAAAGTTTAGCAGTAAGTTAGTTTATAAGTTTTCTATCCGAGCTAGTCATTTGGATAGAGTTTAAAAATTATTAATAATAAATTCTAGTTTAACTAGAGAAAAATAAAATTATGGAAGGAGTAGTAAATGAAGTTATAAATTTAGCACCACTTGCAAAAGCTTTAGCTATTGCATTACCAGCAATCGGTGCAGCTTTCGGTATCGGTATGATCGGTAGTAAAGCTATGGAATCAATCGGTAGAAATCCAGAAGCAGCAGGAAAAATCTTAGTTCCTATGCTTTTAGCATCTGCATTCGTAGAAGCTTTGGCTATTTACGGTTTGGTTATCGCTTTTTCAATTAAATAAATTAAACAATAAAAATAATGGAAGCTCTTATTTCAACATTTCATATAGATTGGAAATTAATGGTTGCGCAAATCATTAATTTTATATTAGTATTTTTAGCTATATATTTACTTGCGGCAAAACCGCTCCGTAAAACTATAGAAGAAAGAACTAAAGAAATCCAAACAGGTTTAGAGAACAGTAAAAAGAATCGTGAAATCTTAGAAAACACTAAAAAAGAATACGAAGAAACTATGCTCAAGGCTCGTAATGAAGCAGGAGATTTTATAAAAAATACTCGTGAAGAAAACGAACTTAAGAAAAAAGAAATGTTAGAAAATGCTAATAAAGAAGTTTTAGCTATGATAGAAAATGGTAAAAAGTCTTTAGAAAAAGAGCGTGAGCTTATGATGGCTTCTGTTAAAAAAGAAATCGTTGATTTGGTGATAGCAACAACCCAAAAGGTTTTAGAAGAAAAAATCGATACTCAATATAGAGATAAGGTGATTAAAGAATTAGGCAATTTATAATTTATGGCAAATATTTCTTACAATGAAATAGCTCGTAGTATTTATGAAGTTTCTTTGAATAAAGAGCTTGATCAAAATACTTTTGCCAAAAATGTAATTAATTTTTTAAAGAAAAGAAAATTAATTTCAAAATCTAAATTAATTTTCAAACATTTAGATAAAATTATAAATACAGAAAATAGTTTACTCGAAGTTCGTTTAATCAGTGCTTATCCCTTAACCGAAAAAGATAAAAAGTCTATAGCCACTGAACTCAAGAAAATTTATCAAGTGAGTAGTGTGATTTTCGAAAGTAAAATAGATATGAGACTTGTAGGAGGTTTTCGTTTAGAAATAGGTGAAGAAATTATAGATTTATCAATCTCTAATAAATTACAAAAGTTACAAAAATATTTAACACAATAGTTATGAACAACAACACAATTATACAAAACTTAAAAAAAGAAATTGAAAATTTTTCTCTTAAATCAAAGATTGAAAAAGTAGGGCAAGTAGTCGAAGTTTTCGACGGTATTGCGAAAGTTAGCGGACTTGGAGATGTAAAATCTTCTGAGATGGTTAGCTTTGCTGGAGGAGAAGTTGGTGTTGTTCTTAACTTGGAAGAAGATAGTGTTGGTGTAATTATTTTAGGTGATTTCTCTAAAATCAAAGAAGGGGATGAAGTGAAAGGTACTGCTCGCATTTTAGAAATTGGAGTATCTAATGCTCAAATCGGACGTGTTTTAAATGCACTCGGTAATCCTATCGATGGTAAGGGTGAAATTAAATCTGAAAAAACTTATCCTATTGAACGCGTTGCTCCGGGAGTTGTAACACGTCAAAGTGTTGATCAACCTTTGCAAACTGGTATTAAGGCTATCGATGCTTTGATTCCGGTTGGACGCGGACAACGTGAGCTTATTATTGGTGATCGTCAAACAGGTAAAACTGCTATCGCTATCGATACTATATTAAATCAAAAAGATCAAAATATTATCTGTGTTTACGTATCTATTGGTCAAAAAGATTCTAAACTTCGCAAGATAGAAACTCGTCTACGTGAAGGAGGAGCGATGGATTATACGATTATCGTTTCTGCAGGTTCATCAGAATCCGCATCGCTTTCTTATATTGCTCCTTATGCTGGAGTAGCGATTGCTGAATACTTTATGGATCAAGGTAAAGATGTTTTAATCGTATACGATGATTTATCTAAGCACGCAGTAGCATATCGTGAAATCTCACTCTTACTTCGTCGTCCACCAGGCCGTGAAGCATATCCAGGAGACGTTTTCTACCTTCACTCACGTTTACTTGAACGTGCTTGCCGTCGTAATAAAGAATATGGCGGAGGAAGTATCACAGCTTTGCCTATTATTGAAACTCAAGCTGGAGACTTGTCTGCTTATATTCCGACTAACGTGATTTCTATTACAGACGGTCAAATTTTCCTTGAAACAGATCTTTTCTATAAAGGAGTTCGTCCTGCGGTAAACGTTGGATTTTCTGTATCTCGTGTAGGAGGAAGTGCTCAAATTAAAGCGATGAAAAAAGTAGCTGGTACTTTGAAGCTTGACCTTGCTCAATATCGTGAACTCGAAGCTTTTGCTCAATTCGGTTCTGACCTAGACGATGCTACAAAGCGTCAACTTGAAAGAGGTAAAAGAGCAGTTGAATTACTAAAGCAACCTCAATATTCTCCTTTATTAACTGTAAATCAAGTAATAGTACTTTATGCTTTGGTTAAGGGTTATTTAGACGACGTAGCAGTTTCTGATATTAAAGATTTTGAAAAAGGGTTAATCGAATATGCAGAAAACAATGCAAAGACTTTTATAAAGCAAGTAAATGAAAAGAAGATGTGGGAAGATGACGGTGAAGAAGAATTAAAGAAAGCTATAACAGACTTTAAACAAGGTTTTAATAAATAATATTTTTTATGGCGGGTACAAAAGAAATTAAAAGAAGAATAAAGTCGGTGAAAAGTACAAAGAAAATCACCAAAGCGATGGAGCTAGTAGCTGCGAGTAAAATGAAGCGCGCAGTTTCTTCAACTCTTGCTTCTAGGCTTTATGCGAATTACTCACATGAACTTTTAGTATCTTTTGCATCTCAACTAGAAAATAGTAAACACCCATTTTTAAATAAAAGAGAAGAAGTAAAAAATAAGGTTTTATATATTTTGATTACTTCAAATCGTGGACTTTGCGGAGGTTATAATGCTCAAGCTATCAAACGCTTGATTAATAACGTAAAGAACAATAAAGACAATGTAGATATTATTACTATTGGTAAAAAAGGAGATAATGCTATGCGTAGACTTGGTCTTAACGTTACTATGACGTTTTTGGATTTACCAGACAATCTAGCCTTAAGAGATATAGATCCCTTAGCATTATTTATAAAAGAAAAGTTTAAAGATGCTACTTATGACGAAGTTTATATCGTATATACTAACTACGTCTCAGCTTTAACTCAAAAACCGGAAACTAGAAAATTATTACCAGTTTCTAAAGAAGAATTAAAAGAATCTATAGAAAGTATTGGTGAAGAAAGAAATAAAGAAAAATTAAATCAAGTAAATAAAAATGAATATTTGTTTGAAGGAAATATAGATGAACTTACAGAAGAATTAGCTGAGAAATTAGTAAAAATGCAGATTTATCAAATGTTCTTAGAGTCAAACGCTTCAGAGCAATCCGCACGAATGATGTCGATGAAAAATGCAGGAGATGCTGCTACGGAGATGATAGATGATTTAACTCTCGTATTTAACAAAGCCCGCCAAGCTAACATTACTAGAGAAATAAGTGAAATCAGTGCAGGTATGGCAAGTATTACTTAAACAAATTTATAAATATTATTAATTATTAAAAACATTATGAACAAAATAGGAAAAATCAAAAGAATTATCGGTCCTGTAGTTGACGTAGAATTCGAAGGACATATGCCAGAAGTGTATAATGCACTCGTAATCAAAAGAGAAGGAGAGAAAGATTTAGTGCTTGAAGTTGAGCAACACGTAGGAGGAAATATCGTACGTTCTATTGCTATGGATACTACTGACGGTCTTGCTCGTGGAGTAGAAGTTATTGATACTGGAAAGCCGATTTCTGTACCAGTAGGTAAGGGAACTTTAGGCAGAATCTTTAACGTTTTAGGTGAACCAATTGACGATGCTGGTAATGTTAATTCTCAAAAATTTTCTCCTATTCATCGCAGTGCTCCAGAATACGTATCTCAATCAACTAAAGTTGAAATCCTTGAAACTGGTATTAAGGTTATCGATCTTATTTGCCCTGTTTTAAAAGGAGGTAAGGTTGGACTCTTCGGAGGAGCGGGAGTAGGAAAGACTGTGGTTATTCAAGAGCTTATTCATAATATCGCTTCAAATCACGGAGGGTATTCTGTATTCGCTGGAGTAGGAGAGCGTACTCGTGAAGGTAACGATCTTTATCATGAAATGAAAGATTCTAAAGTGCTCGATAAGGTTGCGATGGTCTTCGGTCAAATGAACGAACCGCCAGGTGCACGTCTTCGCGTAGCTCTTTCAGGTCTTACTATGGCTGAGCATTTTCGTGACGCTGAAGGTAAAGACGTTTTGCTTTTTATAGATAATATTTTCCGTTTCACTCAAGCTGGATCTGAAGTTTCCGCATTGCTCGGACGTATTCCTTCTGCTGTGGGATATCAACCAACTTTAGCAACAGAAATGGGAAATTTGCAAGAACGTATTACTTCTACTGAGAAAGGTTCTGTAACTTCTGTGCAAGCTGTTTACGTACCAGCTGACGACCTTACTGATCCTGCACCAGCAACAACTTTCTCTCACCTTGACTCTACTGTGGTGCTTAACCGTTCTCTAACAGAGCTCGGTATTTATCCAGCAGTTGATCCTCTAGACTCTTCTTCAACTATTCTCGATCCAAATATCGTAGGCGAGGATCATTACTTTGTAGCTCGCGAAGTACAAAGAATTTTGCAACGCTATAAAGACTTACAAGATATCATCGCTATTTTAGGTATGGAAGAACTTTCAGAAGCTGATAAAGAACTCGTAGCTCGCGCTCGTAAAATTCAAAAATTCCTTTCTCAACCTTTCTTCGTTGCCGAGCAATTCACTGGGGCGCCTGGAGTTTACGTATCACTCGAAGATACAATCAGATCTTTCAAAGAAATCCTAGAAGGTAAGCATGATGATAAACCAGAAGGTGCTTTCTATATGAAAGGTTCTATTGACCAAGTAGTAGCTTAATTTATATTTAATGTCAAAACAATTCAAATTTAAAATCATAACCCCTGAAAGATTAGTTTTAGAAGATATGGTGGATCAAGTTAGTATTCCTACTAAAGAAGGAGAAATTACTATACTTAACGGCCATATTCCTTTAATTGCTAGTCTTTCAAAAGGAGAAATTTTAGCTAAATCTTTCGGAGAAGATATTCCTTTTTTAGTTGTTGGAGGTTTTGTAGAAGTTAAAAATAATGAACAGGGAGAAACTGAAGTTGCAGTTTTAGCTGATTTTGCGGAACACGTTAGTGAAATTAATGAAGAAATTATAAAGCAAGCTCAAAATAAATCTGAAAATCTAAGAAAACAAATGGAAGATAAATCTCATGTTGACTTCGAACATTTTGAAACTGAACTCGAGAGATCTCTTTCTCGTATTAAAATCGCTGATAAATGGAGAAATAAAAAATATCGTAGATAATTTTCTATAAATATGTCAAAGTTTTACGTAGTAGCTACACCGATAGGAAACTTAGAAGATATAACTTTTAGAGCTATTTCTGTTTTAAAAACTGTGGATTTTATACTCTGTGAAGATACGAGAGTTACTAAAAAGCTTTTAGATAAATATAGTATTCATACGAAAACTCTAAGCTATCACGCTCAAAGTAAATTATCAAAAGTAGATAAAATTTTTGAACTTTTAAAAGAAGGAAAGAATTTAGCTTTAGTTTCTGATGCTGGAACTCCGACTATTTCGGATCCGGGTAGTTTATTAATTTCTCAAATTCGAGAGCATTTTAACGACGTAGAAATTATACCTATACCAGGCGCGAGTGCACTCACTACTGCTTTATCAGCGACAGGAATTCATAATCATGAATTTACTTTCCTTGGATTTTTGCCTCATAAAAAGGGTAGAGAAACTATTTTTAAAGAAATATCTGCTTCAGATAGAACTTTTGTATTTTATGAATCTCCTCACCGTATAATTAAAACCTTAGAATCTTTAAATACTTTTTGTGGTGATAAAAAGGTTACTATTGCGCGAGAATTAACTAAAATCTATGAGCAATTTATAAAAGCTAATCCCAAAGATTTATTGGAATATTTTGAAAATAATCCCGATAAAATCCGTGGAGAGTTTGTGGTTATTGTGGAATAAAATTATACTAAATCAGTAGGATCGATAGAAATATTGAAATCTCGCGGTAAACTATTTAATTTATGACTTAAATCTTGGTTTTTGTTTAGGCTTTTGTCGAGGTAAGGTTCGGGCCATTCGGAGCGATTTAATTTGATCAAAATATTTAAAATATATTTATTATTTTTATCTTTTACGTAACCACTAAAGCTTATCGGGTTATAATTACTAAAATAGTTCACTAAAGATTCTTTAATTTTTAAAATTTCTTCTTTAGTAGAAGTTTTAGTAATTTTAATAAACCTTTTGTACGGAGGATAATCAAAGTCTTTTCTTAATTTTAATTCTAATCTTATAAAATCTAAAAGATTGCGGTTTTTTATTTCGCGCAATAACTCATTATTCTCATTTTTAGTTTCAATTATTAATTTATTCTCGGTTTTATTTATAGTATTAAGAATAATATTTAAAATTTTTTCACTGATTTTATAATTCGGTATAGTGAACAAGGTATCAAAAGAAGCAATTACGCTTAAATCTACATTCTTGAAATTATAATTAAAAGCCATCTCAGTTCCTATTAAAATATTATGATTTCCATTTTCAAAATCTGAAATTAGATTTAAGGCTTCTTTGTTGTTCTTGATGTGCTCTTTATCTAAGATCAAGATTTGATTTTTATCTATATGTTCTTTTAATTCTTCGTAAATAGTAGAGCTCCCGATACCGAGCGGTACGAGATCCCAACTTCCGCAATTACTGCATTTTATGAGTGGGTCTTTTTCAGCTTTGCATTTATTACAAGCGAAAATCCTTTTTTCAGTTTTATTTGATTTATATAAAACGAGTGGCATAGAGCAATGATCACAAACAATTTCTTCGTAACAATTCCTGCAAACAGTATAAGTAGCGAGCCCTTTACGTAAAGAAAAAATGAAAACTTTTTTATTTTTTGATATAGCATCTTTAATTTCTTTAATTGTACTTTCATTAAAGATTTTAAAAATTCCATCTTCTTGCTTAATTCTCGGTTTAATTTCTATTTCAAGGTTATCAAAGATACGATAAGAGAGATTCTTTACTTCATTTATGTGTTCAAATTCTTTTTTAGCTAAAGTTTCAAAACGCAATAAATCACTAGCTAAAATTAATTTCGTATTATTTAAAAAAGCATAACTCTCTACAAAGACTCTCAAATCAATATAAGGATTCGCTACGGTATTATAAGAATTTGAATTTTCTTTTTCGAGTATGATTGTATCGATATCGTTTCTAGGCAAAAGTAGATATGGGGCTGTTGCTAAGATTAAAATCGGGTGATCTTCGATCCCTATTTTTTTAATACGTTCCAAAAGCTTTTTATTTGGTAGGGAACTATATAAAGAAATCACAAAATCATCAATACCTTTCTTTAAATTTTCTTCAAAATATATAACGTCGTTCTCGGTTGGTAAAACTATAAAGATAGATTTTTTATTTGCAAAATTAGAACGTATTAAGGTTTTATAATAATCTATACGTTCTCTAGTATTTGTTTGGAAAAGTAATTTTTCAGATTTAAGATTATTGATATTATTATTTTCTATTTTACTTTTATATATTTTGGTAATTTCATCGTAGTTTTCTTTAATGATATTTGGTATTAAATACGATGCAACGAAACTTTTATTTGATACAAAATATTCGCTAGTTTTTAAAATAGCTTCAATATAAGTATTTTTGAAAAAAGAAATTTCTTTAATTTCTTCTATTTTTTTAATTTTAAAATCTAATTTTTTAACTTCACCTTTTATGTGACTTGCATTTTTACTATCAATCACTAAGGCTAAAATATTTTGATTTCTGAGCTTGACTCGAACTATGCTACCAATAGCGATTTTTGACAATGAAAAATAAGAAAGTTCTTCTTTGAAAGATGTCTTTTTTAAAGGGATGACCGTCAAAATATTCATGGTTCTATTATATCACCATGACCCTGAGTTTACCGAATGGGTCATATTTTTATTCTAGCATAATTATGCTATATTAGGGTTATGGGTATTTTTTCAAAGAAATTAGGAATAGATTTAGGTACTGCAAATACTTTAGTTTTTGTACCTGGGAAGGGTATCGTTTTAAACGAGCCTACCGTAGTATCTATATCATTAGAAGACAACAAGATTTTAGCAATTGGCAAGGAAGCTAAAGATATGATAGGTAAAACCCCTGATGAGATTAGAACTTATTCTCCAATGAAAGACGGAGTTATTGCTGATTATAAAGTTACCGAAGCAATGCTCAGGTATTTTATCGGTAAATCTTTAGGGAAATGGAATTTAGTAAAACCAGACGTTATGGTTTCTGTGCCAGCGGGAGTTACTTCGACTGAACGTAGAGCGGTAGTAGAAGCGGCGCTTAAGGCTGGAGCGAAAAATGCATACGTGGTGAAGGAGCCTATTTTAGCTGCGATAGGAGCGGGAATACCGATTCACGAATCTATGGGACATATGGTAGTTGATATTGGAGGAGGTACTACGGACGTAGCGGTTATTTCGCTCGGAGGTATCGTATCTTGTACTTCAGTAAAATGCGCAGGGAATAAAATCGACACTGCGATAGCCGACTATATCAAAAAAACTTTTAATCTAGCGATAGGAGATAAAACTGCGGAAGAAGTTAAAATTAAAATCGGAGCCGCAATTCCTCTCGAAGAAGAACTCAAGGTTACTATAAAGGGTCGCGACTATATTCAAGGCTTACCGAAAACAGCTCAAGTTTCAACCAACGAAATAGTTAAAGCAATCGATAATGAACTTAAACAAATAGTCAAAGCTATCAAGGACGTTTTACAAGAAATTCCTCCAGAACTCGCTTCTGATATTATAGATAACGGTATTATTATGACTGGAGGATCTTCACTTCTTCGTAATTTAGCAGATTTAGTTTATAGGAAAACTGGGGTGAAGGCTACCGTCGCCGAAGACGCTCTATACTGCGTAGCGAAGGGCACAGGTATCGCTCTTACTCACTTAGACGTATATAAAAAAGCAATCATTAGTAAAAAATAATTATGCTAAATCAGATTAATAAAAATAATCTTCATCACGCCTACCTTTTAGAAGGGAATCAAAGTATCTTAGAAGATTTATTATCTTATTTTGATACTGAACTTAAATTTAATACTAAATCTAATCCTGATTTTTATCTTAAAAATTTTGATACTTTTCGGATTGAAGATGCGAGAGAGTTAAATAAAATTAAAGATGAAAAATCTTTTTCTGGTGACAAGAAAATCCTCTTGATAATTACTAACTCTATTTTGCGTGAAGCTCAGAATGCTATGCTTAAGATGTTCGAAGAACCGATAGAGAATACTTACTTTTTCCTTATATTAAAAAATAAAAATACTTTGCTTTCTACTTTTTTGTCTCGTTTTTATTTTGTTGATATTAATAAAAGTAATTTAGAATTTGAAAAAGAAGTTGAGAAATTTTTGAAAATGAACCTTAAAGAAAAAATAGATTTTATTAAAGTTTTTACCGAGAAGGGGGATGAAGAAGAACCCGATTATGTAGCTCCTAGACATAAAGCTTTAGCTTTTTTAGATACTTTAGAATCAAAGCTTTATGAAAATAAAACTAAAAATTATGAAGCTTTTGAAAAGATTTTCATAACCCGTTCTTATCTTCGAGATCATTCAAGCTCCGCAAAAACCTTACTCGAAGCCTTAGCTTTGAATTTATAATGATATAATTAAAATATGGAATATCAATCCGAAACCAAAAATTGCCAAAACTGTAAAAACGATTTCATTATCGAGCCTGATGATTTTTCTTTTTATGAAAAGATAAAAGTCCCTCCGCCGACTTGGTGCCCGGAATGCCGAATGGTGCGTCGTCTTGTTTTTAGGAATGAACGTAACTTATTTCGTAGAAAAGATTATTTAACAGCCAAGGATTCTTTCTCCGGTTTTCCACCAGAAGCAAATCTTAAAACTTACGAAAACGATTATTGGCATGGAGATGATTGGGATGCTATGGATTATGGTAAAAATTATGATTTTTCTCAATCATTTTTTCAACAATTTTATGATTTATTTTCTAATGTTCCCTTGCCTGCAAAATCATCTGCTGGATTTATGATTAACTCAGATTATTGTAATGAAGCAGGAAGACTTAAAAATGCTTATCTGTGTTTCGATTCAGATTTTGTTGAAGATTCTGCTTATTTGGTAAAAGCTACACATATAAAGAATTCTTTTGATTCTCACGAAATTATTGAAGATGAGCTTTGCTATGAAGATGTTATGGTTTATAAATCTTATAAAACTTTCTACTCATTAGATTGTGAAAGTTGTGTAGATGTGTGGTTCAGTAAGGGATTACGAGGATGTACTAATTGTTTCGGTTCGGTTAATTTAAGAAATAAATCTTATCATTTTTTTAATGAACCCTTATCAAGAGAAGAATATGAAAAGAAAATTTCTGAATTAAATTTGCATTCTTATAAAGGAATATCTGAGTTATTACCTTACGTATTAGAATTTTGGCAAAAATTTCCAGTTAAATATTATCATGGCTCCCGTAATTTAAATTGCACAGGAGAAAGGATTAGTAATTCAAAGAATGTTAAAGATTCTGTATCTATCGAAGATGCAGAAAATATGCGTTATTGTCAAATTAGTGTTTTAAAGGCTGCTAATTCTTATGACTGTGTTCAATTATTTATGGGAGTAGAGAATGCTTATGAATGTGTTACTTGTGGTGAAAATTCTTATAACCTTAAATATTGTTTTAATTGTTGGGGAGGTTCTAGGGATTTAGAATATTCTAGTTATTGCATAGGTTCGTCAGATTGCTTTGGTTGTGTTGGTTTGAAAAAGAAACAATACTGTATTTTAAATAAACAATATTCAAAAGAAGAATATTTTGAAATGGTAGAAAAGATTAAACACCATATGAATGAAATGCCTTATATTGATGAGAAAAAGAATATCTATAAATACGGAGAATTCTTCCCCAGCTCTTTTTCTCCTCTTGCTTATAATGAAAGTTTAGCTCAGGATTATGTTCCTATAAATAAAAATCAAGCTTCTCAAGAAAATTTTTTGTGGAGAGATACTAATCCGAAAGAATTTCAAGTAACAATGAAAAGTATTGATTTAGCTGACTCTATTCATGAAGTATCAGAAGAAATAACTAAAGAAATTATTTCTTGTTTGGATTGTAATAAAGCTTATAGGATTATAAATAGCGAATTACAATTTTATAGAAGAATAGGTTTACCGTTACCTAGAAAATGTCATAATTGTAGATTTTTAGATCGTTTTAAGTTTATTAATCCTCCTAAACTCTGGTATCGTCAATGCATGAAAGAAGGATGCAATAATGAATTTGAAACAAGTTACGCTCCTGATAGACCTGAAATAGTTTATTGTGAGAAATGCTATCAAAATGAGGTTTATTAAAATAAACAAATAAAAAAAGGAGAATCATGATGATCCCCCTTGTTTCTTTAATATAAAAATACCTATAATTATTAAAATAAGTCCTAAGACCTTATTTAAATCAAAAGGTTTTTTATATACAATGATTTCATATAGTGAAGCTGAAACTATTGCAGTTATAATAGCTACTACTATATAAAAAGTTGTGCCTGTTTCAAAACTTTTTTTGATAACAGGGCCGTAAAATAAAAATGCCAATGCATTTATGCTTACCCCTAATGCAACAAAAATTAAAGCATTAATTCCTGAATTTTCAGGTACTACTTCTTTATTGATTTGCTGGCTAATTAGTCCAACAATAAATAAGGGAATACTCATACAAATCATAAGTATACCACTAGGTAGTTGTCCTTTACTAGCTAAGTTTGGCCAAAGACCAAAAATGATTCCAGAAATAATCGCGAAGATAAAAAATTTATCCATTTTATTTGGCTTTTAATTGTTACAAAATCTAAATTTAGAATAACATTATTTTATATATTTGTCAAAGTATTTTCTGGAGATAGAATTATGTTATAATATATTTATATGTCATACAATTTCACAAATTTTAAAAATGAATTAAAAAAGACGGAAGATTTTTTGAATAAAATTTACCGTGAATTAAATATAGGAAGAGCTTCACCTATGGTGCTCGATAGTATAATGATTGAAGCTTACGGAGATACGCAACCTCTTAAAAACGTAGCTTCTATTAGTGTTGAAGATCCGAAAACTTTACGTATTGCGCCTTGGGACAAAACTCATATTAAGAATATCGAGAAAGCTATTATGCTTGCTGATTTAGGTTTATCGACTGCTGTGGATGATTCTGGAATGAGAGTTATTTTTCCGCAACTCACTACTGAAAATCGTCAAAAGTTAGTAAAAATCTTAAAAGAAAAATTAGAAGACGCTCGGATTACCGTTCGTCAAGTTAGAGCAAATACGATGAATGATATCGAAAATAGTGAAATGACCGAAGACGAGGTTAAAAGATCAAAAGACGAATTGCAAAAAATAGTCGATGAAGTAAATAAAAATCTCGAAGATTCTTTTAAAAAGAAAGAATCAGAAGTGATGAACTAGGGGTTAGGTGTTAGTTTCTAGGGACTAGGTTTTAGTTAAAAATATATGGAAAAAGATTTAAATTATTTAAATAGTAAGTGGTGGTATAGATTAATTAAGGTTGTATATTTCTTTTTATTTTTAATTATTTTAATTACTCCTTTAGTAGAAATTGTTGAAGATAATTTATCTAAATACGACAACAAAAACTCTTATATAAAATGCGCTAATAATAAAATATTCTTTTTAGAAGAAAATAATTTTCCAAGTGATGGATTTGTTTCTATTGAGAAAGTTGAATCACTTTGTTTTGACGGTGTAAAGAAGATAATCAACAATAAATCTAATTTTTTGGATGGATTTCAAACATATGAAGAACAAATTATTTCTCAAACAGAAAATTCTGGTAAGTACACTCTGGTAAGCGTCTATACAAATATTAAATGGTTTAAAATTTTTTACTTATCTTTCTTTTCATCAATAACAATAATTGCTTTTTTTGAATTAGTCAGAAGATTGTTTTATTATATTTTTTTGGGTTCTTTTTTGCCCGAAAAACCTAAAAAATATTTATTTTTCAATATAAATTATAAAGATTAAATTATGGTAGATTCTAAAATAAATTCTTATAAAGATTTAATTGTTTGGCAAAAAGGTTATGAGCTTGTAAAGCAGGTTTATAAAATTACAAATACATTACCTCAATCAGAAGTATTCGGTTTACAATCTCAGATTCGTCGCTGTGCTGTGTCTATTGTTTCAAATATTGCAGAAGGAAGTAGTAGAAAAACTAGAAAAGATTATGCTCAATTTTTACATATTGCATACGGATCTGTTTCAGAATTAGAAACACAGTTGTTTCTTTGCCGAGATTTGTATAATATAGATATTAGCGAATGTGTTTCATTACTTACAGAGGTTAGTAAAATGCTTCGTGTTATTATTAATAAACTAGAACCTAGAAACTAGTCTCTAGAACCTAATTTCCAATGAATATTTTACTTTTCTTTATTGTTTTGCTTGTAGTTGTTTTAGTGCATGAAGCAGGGCACTTTTTTGTAGCTAAATTTTTCAAAATTCGCGTAGATGAATTCGGTTTCGGTTTTCCTCCGAAAGCTATGACTTTATTTAAAAAAGGAGATACTGAATATACTTTGAATTGGTTGCCTATTGGAGGATTCGTGAAAATTTATGGAGAAAACCCAGACGAAGAAAATACTAATGGTCCTGACGCGAGTAGAAGCTTCGTAAATAAACCTCGCTGGCAACAAGCTTTAGTATTATTTGCTGGAGTATTTATGAATTTTATTTTAGCTTGGGTTTTATTTTCTATTGGATTTATGTCTGGCCTTCCGACTTCACAAGGCGCAGAACCTAAGGGCTATACTATTTCTAATTCTAGTCTTGTAGTAGTTTCAGTAGTACCCGAATCCCCAGCCTTTTTAGGAGGATTAGAATCAGGTGATAAGATTAAAACTGTTTCAAATATTGATGATAAAAACAACGTTCGAATTTTAGAAGAAATTACTCCGGACTCTTTCCGTAATTTCGTACTAGCTTCGAAAGATAAAACTTTGAATGTTTCTTATACGAGAGGCAAAGACGACACTTTAATCGAAGCAAAGATTATTCCTAAAGCAAATGAAGAAGGACGCGTCGCTATCGGTATCGCTATGGATACTATTGGAACTCTGAAACTTCCTTTTTTTACGGCTTTAGCTGAAGGTATGAAACTTACAATTTTCCAAACTAAAAATACTGCCGTAGGTTTATATAATTTACTCGCTAATAGCGTAGTCGGTAAAGCTGATTTATCTTCTGTATCGGGTCCTGTCGGTATGACTAAGATTATCGGAGATGCCTATAGTTTCGGTTTTATATATCTTTTATCTTTCACAGCATTAATCTCAGTAAACCTAGCTATTATTAATCTCGTACCTTTTCCTGCGCTTGACGGAGGAAGATTACTTTTCTTGTTAATAGAGAAAATCAAAGGTTCTCGCTTGAATCAAAATTTCGCTAATACAGCGAATATGGTAGGTTTCTTTTTACTTATTTTATTTATGTTAGTTATAACTTATCACGATATTGTAAAGTTGTTTTAAGAAATTATATTAAAAAACTCAAGTGTTATACTTGAGTTTTTTAATTTTTATTTATTTTATATCCGTCATTAGTATCTTTGATTTCATAGCCTAGAGAAGAAATTTTATTTCTTAGTTCGTCGGATAGGGAATAGTTTTTATCTTGTTTAGCTTTCTGTCTTTCTTCTGCGAGTTTTATAATTTCCTCTGGAATTTCGTCTAAAACAACACCTTCAAAGTCCAATCCTAAAACTTTATCAAAGTCTAAGATAGTAGCTTTTTTATCAGCATTACTAAGGTTTGGATCTTTGACTAAATCCCAAAGTAATGATAAGGCAAGGGGAGTATTAAGATCGTCAGAAATGCGTTCCTTGAAAGCTTTTTGATAATCGGGGTCTATTACGCCAATCTCATCTCCAAGCTCTAAATAAAGCCGATAAAGGCGTTTTAGGGCTATTTGAGAGGCCTCTAAGGCTTCCCAGACGAAGTTCACCCGAGTTCGATAGTTTGCCATAAGTAGCCAGAATCGGTAAGCTATAGGATCTATATCGCGAGCTATTAAATCTGATAAAACGTAAAAATTACCTTCACTTTTACTCATCTTTTTATTATCAACTAAAACCCATTCATTATGCATCCAGTAGTTAACAAATTTCTCTCCAGTATAGCATTCAGATTGAGCAATTTCGTTTTCGTGATGAGGGAAGATATTATCTACGCCTCCAGTATGAATATCTAATGAGTTTCCGAGATTTGCGATACTCATAGCAGAGCATTCAATATGCCAACCTGGACGACCCTTGCCTAGACTCGTCTCCCAAAATACTTCTCCGTCACTCTCGTCGTAAGCTTTCCAAAGAGCGAAGTCTTGAGCATTTTCTTTATCATATTCATCAGTCTTGATACGTCCACTTGCATTTTCTTTTTGCTCTTCTAAAACTAAATTTGAAAGTTTACCATAATTAGGAAATTTTTTAATATCAAAATAAATCGAACCGTCAGTACTTTTGTATGCGTAACCTTTTTCTATTAATTTTTCAATAATTTCTACCATCTTATCTATGTAGTTAGTAGCTTTAGTGAAAGTAGTCGGAGGAATGATATTTAATTTTACTAAATCTTTTGTAAATTCTAAAGTATAAAATTCGGTAAATTCTTTGAGACTTTTGCCTGCTTTTTGAGAGTCGCGAATAGTTTTATCGTCGATATCAGTAATATTCATAATATGCTTAACTTCATAACCGACATAGGTGAGAGTACGTTTTAAAATATCAGCGAAAATATAAGAACGATAATTTCCAATATGCGGATAATTATATACTGTCGGTCCGCAAGAATAAAAAGAAACCTTACCTTCTTCTTTAGGTATAAATTCTTCTTTTTCTTTCGTTAAAGTATTATAAAAATTGAGCATATTAATTTTTGTCGATTTCAGGTTTGAATTCGTGATTATAAATAGAGATTAAAGCGTAAAGTAAGCTAACGGTCAGAGGACCAATTAAGAAACCTATAGGACCTAGTAATACTAAGCCTCCTAAGACTGAGAACAAAACTAAAATTTGCGGAATATTTATTTTTGAAGAAATGATAATTGGGTTTAGAAGATTATCTACCCAACCTACGATCATAAATGCCCAAATAGCCATACCAATACCTCCTGTAGTATTACCAGTAGCAAAAAGGAAAATAGTTGCCGGTACTGAAACGAGTGCAGTTCCGACGGTAGGTATTAATGATCCTATTGATGCAATAACTCCCCAAAGCGCAGCATTCGGAACTCCGAAAAATGCCATACCGAAACCCATAAGCAAACCTTGAATTATAGCGATTAAAAGATAGCCTTTGATAATTCCGTTAATAGAAAGAGAAAGTTTATTTAAAATTTTCTCGTCATCTTCGTTACGAAGCGGACTAAGCATAACGAGAGCTTTTCTCCATCGTCTTCCGTCTTTCAAGAAAAAGAAAAGAGAAACGATAACCAAGAAAAATGAAAACAAGGTAGTCAAAGTAGAAGTAAATATTTGAGCCACATTACGAGATATAAAAGTAGCTAATTCTCCAACTTTATCATTGATACTAAAAGCAAAGTCACTTGGTACATATTGATTTATCGCATTTTCTATATTATGAAAATATATCGTTGCTCCTCCAGTAGAACTAATAGTTTCGTATAAATTTTTAGATTGATCAAAAACTAAAACTCCGATACCGAAAACTGGCCCACAGATAAGTATGATGAATAAAATCACTGTTGCCAAAGATGATAAAGAATCCGGAATCTTCTTATTTTGTAAGTATTTATAAATAGGGTATAAAACTACAGCAAAAGAAGCGCTGATAATTAAAAGAGGTAAAAACGGTTTAAAAATAAGAAAAGTGAACGCTAAGGTTCCTAATAATAAACTAAAAAAGAAATATCTTTCTACTATTTTTGTTTGCATGGCTTAATTATAACAAAATGCTTGCAATTTTACAAAATATCGTGTAATATGGTATTTATGGAATTTGCAGTAATAAAAACAGGTGGTAAACAATACAAGGTCTCTAAAGACTCTGTAGTTACTATTGAGAAAATCAAGGGTGAATACAAGAAAGGAGATAAGGTTGTTTTTGATAAAGTTTTACTAGTTGATAATGGTAAAGATACTACTTTAGGTACTCCTTTTATTGAAGGAGCAAAGGTAGAAGGTGAAATTTCAGTAATCGGTAGAGCAAAAAAGCTTTTGGTTATGAAATATAAGCAAAAATCTCGTTATCTAAAGAGAAACGGCCACCGCCAACCTTACTTTAAAGTTAAAATAACTTCTATAAAATAATAAATCCCCGAAAGGGGATTTTTATTTTCTATTTTTTAAGGCGTTTTTGAGGGTTTCGTTGTCGGAGTATTCGAGTTCGGTGCCGGTTGAGAGTCCGCGTCCTAATGACGAAATATTTATATTATTTTTCTCCGCTAAATCTTTAAGTTCATTTCGAATATAAAAATCAGTATGATCTCCGGTAGGTGAAATAGCAAAAGCTAAAATTATCTCTTTGAGATTTTTTTCTTTCGTTATTTTATTTTTTAATTCTGCTATTCTGACAAATTTTAAAGTATCTTTTTCAATAATAGGTACGAGTCCTCCTAATACGAAATATTTTCCATTATAAGTTCTACTTTTTATAATACTTTCTAAATCAGAATCTTTCTCGACTACGAGTAGGGTAGTAGAATCAGTATTTGGATTAAGGCAAATACTGCAAACACTTTGATTATTTTGATTTAAGAAAAACCTAAAGCATTCATTGCATCTAGTAATATCTTTTTTTAGATTTAAAATTGTATTTGCTAGATTTTCACTATAATTCCCGTTTTTACTCATAAGAAAATACACAAAGCGTCTAGCTTGTCTTTCTCCTATGCCTGGAAATTCTTTAAAAATTTCAGTTAATTTATCGATAATATCCATATATTAAAAATCATCTAAGCTACCTTCGGTTTTACGAGGAGCGAAGTCTGAAAGACTACTTTTTTCTAAATTAAGGAAGCTTGTAGTTTTACCGTCAAAGTAAAGTTCAACCTTGCCTGTAGGACCGTTACGATGCTTTTCGATTAATATCTCGGCGATGTTTGTTTGTTCGCTTTCGTCTTTACCTTTATCTTCACGATGAATGAACATAACGACGTCGGCGTCTTGCTCGATAGAACCTGAATCGCGAAGATCAGAAAGTCTAGGTTTACCTCCACGACTCTCAACAGCACGAGAAAGTTGAGAAAGTGCTAATACTGGTACGTCTAATTCTTTTGCTAAAGATTTAAGTGAGCGAGAGATTTCGGTAACTTGGTTAACCATAGAATCGTAATTCTTGCTCGTAGTCATAAGTTGCAAGTAGTCCACTACTATCATATCGAGTCCTTTCTCAGCTTTAATCCGACGTGCAGTTGCTTTCATTCGAACGATAGAGTTTCCAGGTTGATCATCGATATAAATCTTCGCTTTTGAAAGTTTATCTAGAGAATCACGAAGTTGAGAGAAATCTTTATCTCCGTTTAGTCTTCCTGTACGTAAATTCCAAGCATTCACTCGAGATTCTGCTGAAAGCATACGATCTACTAATTGTTGAGAGGACATTTCAAGTGAAAAAATAAGTATTGATTTATTGTGATTAGTTGCAGACATACGAGCCATATCTAGGGCAAGAGTAGTTTTACCGACGGATGGACGAGCAGCAAGTATTATTAGGTCAGAAGGTTGAAGTCCGGAAAGCATATTGTCGAGTTCGGTAAATCCAGTAGGGATACCGCGAAGTAGTCCTTTGTTTTCATGGAGTTTTTCCAGTCTTTCATAAGCGAGAGGGAGAGCTTCTTTGAGGCTTGTGAATTTTTGATTTTTAGGACTTGAAACAACTGAGAAGATTTTCTTCTCAGCCATATCTAAAATATCATCCATATGATCGTCGCCTTCAGTAAAAGCCATTTCCGAAATCATATCAGAAGCTTCAATGAGAGATCTTAATACGAATTTTTTCTGAACTATATTTGCATAATATTTAATATTTGAAGAAGAGGGAACGGTATTTACGAGTTCTGCTAGGTATTGATTGCCTCCGATATTTTCTAAAATCTTTTTCTCTGCAAGTTTGCTTGAAAGAGAGAGCATATCTATAGGTTCATTTTTTAAGAAAAGTTCTAGCATGCTTTCAAATATCTTTTTGTGTTTATCTACATAAAAAGAATCTCCATTAATAATATCTTCAATTTCTGCTAAACTATCTTTGCGAAGTAAAATCGAACCCAAAACAGCTTTTTCTGAATCTATGTGTTGAGGTGGAAGTCTTAAATTCGGTATTGGTTTTTTTACTTTATTTTTGTCCATCAACATATTTTAACAGTTATAAAAAAGAAAGAAACTAGAAAGTTCTAATAAAAATGTTATTAAGTTGTGGATTGTTTAAAAACCTTTAAATATATGATATTATTTAATTATGTCTAAAAAAGTATTATTGAGCGGTATTCAACCTTCAGGGAGGCCGCATATAGGGAATTATTTTGGGGCTATGAAGCAGTTCGTAGATTTGCAAGACGAATATGAAAGCTATATTTTTATAGCGGATTATCATGCATTGCACACTCTTCGCGACCCTAAAATGATGAATCAAAATATTAAGGATGTTTTGCTTGATTATTTAGCTATTGGACTCGATCCTAAAAAGGTAACTATATATAAGCAATCTGATATCAGTGAGCATACAGAACTTGCTTGGATTTTTGATACTCTAGTAACTATGCCTTATCTTATGCGAGCGCATGCTTTCAAAGACGCAGAAGCAAAAAATAAAGAAATTTCAGTAGGAACTTTTAATTATCCCGTTTTGCAATCCGCAGATATTTTACTTTATGATGTTGATATCGTTCCTGTGGGAGCTGATCAAAAGCAACATATAGAAATAGCTCGTGATATAGCTCTAAAATTCAATAATCAATACGGAGAAGTTTTTAAATTACCAGAATCTTTGATTATGGAAAACGTTGCTATCGTGCCCGGAACTGACGGACAAAAGATGAGTAAAAGTTATGGAAATATAATTCCACTTTTTGGTAGTGAAGAAGAAATCAAAAAATCAGTGATGGGAATAGTTACTGATTCAGGCGAAGGTATTCCGGAAAATGTTTATAATATTCATAAACTTTTTAGAACTGAAGAAGAATTAAATAAAATTTATGAAGAAAATAAAGGTAAATACAAGATTCTTAAAGATTTACTTTTAGAAGATATAGAAAAATTAGTGAAACCTATGCGAGAGAAAAGAGCGTATTGGGAAGAGCATATGGACGAAGCTTTAGCAATTCTTAAAAAAGGAGGAGAAAAAATGAAACAAAAAGCCTCCATAAAAATGTCTCTTGTTCGCCAAAAATTAGGAGTTAATGTTTATTAAATGCCTGAATCTTTTAATTTTTTTAAAAAGAAAGAGAACAAAGAAGCTTCTATTGAAGAAGTAAATTCTTTCATAAATACTTTTATAGTTGATAGAAAAAATTTAAAGCAAGAATTTAATAAAAAAGAACTTTTTAATTCTGTGCAAGCAGAATGGTTTTCTTTTCTTAAGGAACAACAAATTTTAAATGACGTTGATTTAGAAAAAACTAACAAAGAATTGATTAAAGATTTAACAGATAGACTAAGTAAAACTAAATCTGGATTTGTCACTACTCCTAAAATGCATGAATTATTACCTCCTAATAAAAGGGGTTTAGAATGTCTTAGCGTATCTATGGCTTTAGCTTCAGTTTTAGACAAAAAAGAAATAGAATATAATTTTATAGCCCCAGTAGGTCATATCGCATTAGAGATTTATATTGATGATAAGAAATATTATATAGATCCTAGAAACAATAAGGTTTTAGAGTTAGATAAATTAGTACAAGAAGAAATACTAGAGTCTAAAAGTTTTGATTTAGTAAAATTAAAAGATAATCATTCCAAATATTCTTTTTATTTTAGATATAAAAATAAAGAAGATATTTTGAAGTTCGTTTTTAGTAATTTGTCAGTTTTAAATAACTTAAATCATGGTAAAAAAGAAGGAGCATCTTTAGATTTGAAAGAGCACGAAGAAGTAGCAAATCTTTTAAAAACAGAATTAAATAAAATAGATTTTAAAACAATAAATAATTTTGAATCTCAAAATTACGATTCTTTTTATGAAAGAAATAAAGCTTTGATAAAAGAAGAAGAAAAAAGAGTTTATGGAAAAGAATAATTTTATTTTTCTTATTTTTATGATATATTTTAATTATGAAAGATAGAATATATATTAAAGATTTAAATACAAAAATAGGTGAGGAGGTTATTATTGCTGGATGGGTGAATATTCGTCGTGATCAAGGCAAGATGATATTTATGGATTTTAGAGATATGACTGGTCTTGTACAAGGAGTTATTTTGCCTGGAAGTAGTGCTATGGAAATAGGTAAGCAAATTCGTCCTGAATGGGTGGTTAGCGTTTCTGGAAAAGTTAATGAAAGACCAGAACGTAATAAAAAGCCGGGTGTATTAAATGGTGAACTTGAGCTTGAGATTTTAAATATTGAAGTTTTAAATGAAGCGAAAACAACTCCTTTTTTAGTTGATGAAGATACTATCGGAGTCAATGAAGAAATTAGAATGAAATATAAATATCTTGATTTGCGAACTTTGAGAATGCAAAAGAATTTACGCATGCGTGATAAGATATTAACTTTCTTTAGAAATCATATGCACGAAAATGGTTTTCTTGAAATTGAAACTCCAATAATGACCAAAGGTACCCCTGAAGGTTCTCGAGAATATTTAGTTCCTTCTCGCTTAGAGCAAGGTAAATTCTATGTATTACCTCAATCTCCTCAACAATTCAAGCAACTTGCTATGGTGGCTGGATTTGAAAAGTATTTTCAAGTTGCAAAATGTATGCGTGATGAAGATACTCGTGGAGATAGACAACCCGAATTCACTCAACTTGATTACGAATTATCTTTTACGACTCAAGAAGAGATCATTTCTTACACAGAAGATATGTTTATTAAAATGGTGCAAACTCTTTATCCGCAAAAGAAGATTCAACAAATTCCTTTTCCTAGACTTACTTATAAAGAATCTATGGAAAAATATGGTAATGATAAACCAGATTTAAGAGAAGATAAAAATAATCCTGATTTGTTAGCATTTTGTTGGGTTGTAGATTTTCCTATGTTTGAGAAAAATTCTGAAGGAGAAATCGGAGCCGTGCATCATCCTTTTACTAGACCGCTCGATGAAGATAAACATTTACTAGAAACTGATCCTTTATCTATGCGTGCAAATGCTTACGATATAGTTCTAAACGGTTATGAATTAGGAGGAGGTTCTATCCGTATTCATGAAAGAGATTTACAAAATAAAATATTTGAAATTTTAGGATTAGAGCCTGAACTTATAGAAGCTCGTTTTGGTCATATGCTTGAAGCTTTCGAATACGGTGCTCCACCTCACGGAGGTTGTGCTCAAGGTATAGATCGTATTGTAATGCTACTTCAAAATGAACCAAATATTCGTGAAGTTATTGCTTTCCCGAAAACTGGTGAAGGTAGAGATTTGATGATGGGCGCTCCTAGTGAAGCTGGGGAAAAGCAATTAAAAGAACTAGGAATCAGTCTTAAAAAATAATGGACCTAGTTAAAAGAAAATGTATACCTTGTGAGGATAAAAATTTAAAGCCTTTTGATATTGAAAGAGCAGAAGAATATATGGTAGATGTAAAAGGCTGGGAACTTATAAAATCTGGGGAGGACGGTCCTTCCCAAGAAGAGGTTTTAAAAATTTCGAGAGAATTTGTATTTCGTGATTTTATTGATGCCTTAGATTTCGTTAATCGGGTAGGGGATTTGGCGGAACTTGAAGGTCATCATCCGGATATTTTAATCCATTCTTGGAATAAGGTTCTAGTCACTCTCTATACGCATTCTATCGGTGGACTTTCAGAAAACGATTTCATTCTCGCTTCTAAAATAGATTTGGTTAAATAATTTGTAATCACCTTTTCTTTATGGTATAAGTAGAAGGTATTTTGGTTCTTTATAAAAGAATTAATAAATAATTCTCGACGAGATAAACCTATCTTTTCAAGGGTTATTTATTAATTCACAAAACTTTCAAAATGGAAATTTCAAAAGAAACCAAAGAAGGAGCAATCCTGTATTCCCTGAGAGGTAGGATAATTTCTTACATCGGAATTATTTTTACTATAATGATATGTTTACTATTTATATTTGAAATCATAGAAATAGTACATAGAACAACTTACACTCTAGAAACTGTAAAAGCCATAAGTTCAATTGGGGGAATGTTCTGTTCTATCTTCTCAGTTACTTTTTTTGTTTTAATTTTTATTAAAGAAAAAATTCTCATCATCATTAATCCTTATTGGTTTATTAAAGAACCAACAGAGAAAGAATTGAATGATTACTTTTCTAAAAGAGAAAAAGAAATTCAAAATTCTTTGAAAGAATTAGGAAAAGAAATAAAGAATTTGAAAAAAGAGAAAGTCTCTTTTTTTATGAAAAGAATGACAGAAACAAATACCGACCTTAATTAAGGTTGGTATTTTTATTTTATATTCCACTATATAGCATATCTTGATAGTCGCGGAGGCGTTCCCAGTCACCTTCGCTAGCGAGGCGAGCTTGCTCGGGCCAAGTTTTTGGATTTGCCATTTTGAAATGATGCCCTGCATTATCTAGAATTCTTTGTAAATCATCTACGGAAGTATAAGCAAGAGTTTCAAAGGTATGAATATTTGAATTATGAAGAAGCTCATTTATCTTTGGACCTACGCCTTCGATAGCGATAAAGTCATCATATTTACTCGGATCTGTTTCTATGCTTTTGAGAGTTGCGATATTATTTAATTCTTCTATTAATTCTTTTTCGATTTGAGTTTTTTCTTTTGGTTGTAAATCATCTTCATTAACCTTAGTAATTTCTGAGAAATTTTTATAATGTTTAGATAAAATCCAAAGCACAAAACTACAAACAATAGTTACAGCTAAAATATTTAAGTCTTCAGTTGAAATCAATCTATACATTTTCTTTTTCTAAAAATTTACTTATATTCTTTAAATCTCTTTTCGCCCAGAGAATATTTAATTCTAATCTTTCTTTTACTTGCTCTAAACTTCTTTCTGCACCTGGGGTTTTATTATTTTTAAAGAAATTTTGGAAAAAAGTCAAGTGCCTCTTCTCAGGGCTAGAACTTAAAGCTTTCACCATTCTGCCTAAAGAATGCCCTCCGTCACCGTAGCGATTTAAGAAAGTTTGCCAATTAGTTTTAAGAGCAGTGATCCAAACGTCACGTCCGTAAGGATTCGCTCCTAAAGAAGAAAGTATACTGATAGTATCTTGAATTCTAACTTCAGTTGAGAGTGCAAAATGAGCTGTTTTGCAGAGTATTTCTTTATCTTTAAAATCTCCGAGTGCATTACCGATACGATTTTTTTCTTCGTGAAGAGTTTCATTTTTGTATTGTTTTATGAAAGCGTTGTATTCTTTGATACCTCCATTATTAGCGACCACAACATACAAAGCTCCGCGAATATCGGGATCTACTTGTCCTCCTTTTTGAATTTGATTTACGAGATATTTTGCTTTTTTAATTACTTCTTCATCTTTACTTCTACCTAATCTAGATATAGCGAGCGAACGAAGCAAGGTATTAGTATGAGATTCGTTTTTTAATTTTTCCCAAGTAAGTTTCTTTAAGAGGGGAGTAAAAAGTTTACGAATAAAATTATCTAGATTTTCTTCCGCTTTTGTTTTTGCAACTATTTGTTCTATATATGCGAGTCCAGATGCGATTTCTAACCATACAGTATAATTATCTTCATTTTCATAAGCTTTTAAAAATTCTAAAGTAGTTACTGTTGAAATTATGCCTGCTGTACTTAATGCAAATAAATCTCTCACAATTCCTAATCTATCTACGGTAGGAAGTTCTTTATTTAAGATTTTATTATATAACTTTGCTAACAATTCTTTTTCATATTTTACCCGAAAAAATCCAGTTTCACCTCCGTTTAATTTAATATAACCTTCGATTTTAGGTAAAATATTTTTCTTTTTATCTAAAAGTAGTTTTTCTTCGCCGTTATCGTCTTTAATGCTGATCGGTAATTGCCAAACTACGTTTTCTTTATTTTGTGATTTGGAAATAGGGCTTATGAAAAATCTTTCTTGAGAAATTGTTAATTTATCTTTTTCTATTTTTACATCTAATACAGGATAGCCTCCTTTACTTGTCCAGTTTTTCATAATTTTACGAACTGGTTTGTGAGAGATTTTTTCTAGAGAGTCCCAAAGATCTTCAGTTTCAGTATTTTTATAGCTGTGTTTTTTGAGGTAATGTCTTAAACCATTTCTAAAGTTTTCTTCTCCGAGATAATTAGCAAGCATGCGAATAATAGAAGCCCCTTTAGAATACGAAACCTCATCAAAAATTTCTCCGATTTCTTCTGGATGATGAACTTCGACTTCTATAGGATGAGTATTTTTTAGAGAATCTAAGCGTAGTGCTACTCCTAAATCATGAGTCGTAAATTGAGTCCAAATATCCCACTCTGGGAAAAGTTTATTTACAGCGAGGTACTCTATATAGGAAGCAAAACCTTCATTGAGCCATAGATGAGTCCACCAACGCATAGTTACAAGGTTTCCGAACCATTGATGAGCGAGTTCATGCGCTATAACTAAAGCTACCCATTGTTTATTATTTAAAGAAGAATTTTCTTCATCTACAAGTAAGGCACTTTCTCGATAAGTAATAGCACCCCAGTTTTCCATAGCTCCCGAAGAGAAATCCGGTATAGCTATCATATCGAGCGTAGGTAAAGGATATTTAATATCGAAATATTCTTCATAAAATTCTAAACTTTTAATAGCGCAATCAAGAGCGAAACGACCTTGTTCTTTTTTGCCGGGAGTTGTGTAAATTTTTACATGAACTTTATTTTTAGTATAGCCTTCGATATATTCTAAATCTCCTACAATAAAAGCCAAAAGGTAAGTAGACATTTTCGGAGTTGGTGAAAATCTAAAAATATCGTAACCTTTTTCATGTTCGCGTACTTCAATCGGTAAGGTGTTTGAAATAGCATTTTGGCCTTGTTTAACTATAAGAGAAACGTTGAAAATTGCTTTTTGTTCCGGTTCATCAAAGCAGGGAAATGATCTGCGAGCATCAGTTGCTTCGAATTGTGTAGTAGCTAAATGTTTCTTTTCGCCATTATCTAAATAAGAACTTTTATAAAATCCTCGCATTTTATCGTTCAATATTCCTTCGAAAACTAAAGTTAATTTAAATTTACCGGTAGGTATATTTTTAGGGAAAGTGAAGGTCGCAGTTTCTAATTTTTCATTATAAGAAATATTAGCAAAGACTTTATCTTTCTTTATTTTAATTTCTGCAGTTTTAATATTTAATTCTTTAGAATGCAAGGTTATCTTTTTTGTTGGTTTTAAAAGTTCTAAATCAATAGT
>DALYEI010000008.1:0-29509 GCA_031972685.1 Minisyncoccota bacterium
TTGCATGCCTTATCCACGCCGCCAGCGTTCATCCTGAGCTAGGATCAAACTCTAACTAAAAAATATTTAATTTAATTAGAACGAAACAAAATAAAAAACAGCACTTCGAAAGCATAGCTTTCTCAGTATCTCGGATTAAAATCCTCGACATTTTTTATTTATTGTTTAGAGTTTGAAACTGCTCGATATAAATTACTTTTATATGAATTATTTTCCTAAAAAATATATAGAGACTTGCTCCCTGATTAATTTGAAAATCAGGGGTTCTCTTAATCTCGTCACTTGATGTAAATGACGAGATTTAAACTATTCCTTTGTCAAAGTAAAACGCCCTATCTAAAAGATAAAGACGATAAAAAGAGTATATACTAAAGCAAAATATAAGTCAAGTCTTATAGAAACCCTTATAACCAAACTAAAAACCCTTATTTTGTAAGGGTTTTTAAAGTTCTTTATTTTCTTATTTTTCTCCTATATTATATCTGTCTAAGATTGCTTCGAACATAAGCGGAGCGACGATAGTCGCGTCGGATTCTATCACGAACATAGGAGTATCTTTGGTAAGTTTATCCCAAGTGATTTTTTCATTTGGAGTTGCTCCAGAATATGAACCGTATGAAGTCGTAGAATCAGAAATCTGACAGAAATATCCCCAAGGACGCACACTCTCTTTAAGGTCATATTTAATACTTGGCACTACACAAATCGGAAAGTCTCCTGAGATACCTCCTCCGATTTGGAAGAATCCAAGACCAGTACCGTCTTTCGAAAGTTCCTTATATTGATCATAAAGATACATCATATACTCTACTCCAGACTTCATAACACTCGGAGAAATTTCTCCGGCTTTACAATATCCAGCAAAAATATTTCCCAAAGTTGAATCTTCCCAACCTGGAACAACTATCGGAAGATTTTTCTTCGCAGCTTCGAGTAACCAGCAAGATTCTGCATCTCCGTCGTGATGAGCATCTACAGAGCCATCGAGTAATATTTGATAAAAATATTCATGCGGAAAATATCTCTCGCCTTTTTCTTGCGCTTCTTTCCATTTTTTTAATATGATAGGTTCAATAACTCTAAAAGCTTCTTCTTCAGGGATAGAAGTGTCAGTAACTCTACGTTCACCTCTTTCTAAAATTTTTGAATCATCTTCTTTAGTAAAGTATCTATAGTCTGGATAATCTTTATAATGACTATGCGCCACAAGACGGAAAACTGATTCTTCTAAATTCGCCCCAGTACAAGAAATAGCGTGAATCTTTTTATTCTTAATCATTGGGGCAAGCGTTACTCCGATTTGAGCTGAACTCATAGCTCCACCCATAGCGAGCATCATTTTACCTCCTTTTTCTAAATGTTCCTTATAGCTGATAGTAGCGTCTTTCATTTGACGCGCATTGAAGTTATGAAATAACTTTTTAAACAAATCTAATGTATTCATTCCGTTAATATAATTAATTAATAATCTTATATATATTATATAGTAATTTAAAAATAAAATACAAGAAATAAAATTAAACAAACTATTTCCCTAAAAAGTATTTCCTTTCTTTTTCGGGGAATTTTTCTATAGCATAGCGGAGCATGGTGCGAGGCATTTTCGTTTTATTTTTCTGTAAGAATTCTTTCAGTCTTTTCTCATCTCTCTTCCCCGCTTCGCGTAGCATCCAACCTAGAGCTTTATGAATTAGGTCGTGCTTATGATTTAAAAAATATTCTCCAAAATAAAATATCAAATCCAGGTCATCGTTCTTAATAAAAGCGAAAGTTGAAACGATAGCGATACGCTCGCTCCAAAGTTTTCCCGATTTTGAAAGCTTAATCAAAATACTTCTATCTCCTTTATCTTTCAAATAAGCTCCGAGAATATTGTACGAAGATACGTCTACTAAATCCCAATTATTAATATAAGAAATATTTTTCAAATAAAATTTTACTAATGCTTCACGCTCTTTTTCAGTTTTAGCTTTCTTGTATTTTGTATTTAAAATAATTAAGGCTATAAGTCTAATCTCGTGAACTTTATTTTGAATAACTTTTTCTAAATCTTTCAAATCTATCTCAGTATATTTACTCGCAATCTTCCGAGAATTCGGTACAGTCAGTCCGTAGAAAATATCTCCGTATCCGTATTCCCCCTTCCCAGTCCGAAAAAACCTCTGTGCAAAGGCCCCTTTATCTTTATCTCGTAATCTAGTTACTTCTTTGATTATAAGTTTATGCATATAAATATGATACAAAATAAAAAGCTCTCTTGCGAGAACTTTTATTTATCAAGTGAATGACTATGCTGCAGGCTCTTCTGTAGGCATTTCTGCTTCAGGAGTTTCTTCTTCTGTACCAGCATCCATCATAGGAGCTTCCATTCCTTCTTCTCCTTCTACTTTTGTTTCTTCTGAGTCCATATATTTTTAAAGGTAAATTTTTATTAAGATTCGACTACCTAAACAGTAGCATTATAAAAGACAATACACAAATAAAATAGTCAAAACCTATATAAAATAGTTTATTTTCGTAAATAAATTGCAATTTTCGAGAAAATATGTAAGAATAGACCTATGAGTTTAGTAATCAAAATTTTACCTTATATAGAGATAATCCTTGGGGTTGTTCTCGTGCTGGCTATTTTACTGCAACAAACTGGCTCTAATGTTGGTGGTGCTTTAGGAGGTGGAGATAGTTCAAGTTTCCATAGCACAAGACGTGGATTTGAGAAATTTCTTTTTATTTTGTCTATTGTTTGTGCTGTGCTTTTCGTAGCATCGGCTCTCCTTTCAGTACTCATCAAGGTTTAATTTATATTTCACAAAATATAAAACTTTTTAAATATGAAAAAAATCTATAATAAAATAAGTAGTTTAGAGTTGCTAAACAAAGTAAAGCAAGCAATTTTTCATTTTTCAAAAACTGAATGGAAAATCTTCTTAATATTATTATTAACTTTAATAGGTAGTACGATTGCACTTTTAGTAAATATTAATAATTCTTTTCTAGTTTCTGTACCGAAACGTGGTGGAGAAATTCGCGAAGGTATTATCGGCTCTCCGAGATTTATAAATCCAGTTCTAGCGAATACTGATCAAGATAAAGATTTGACTATGCTCGTATATAGCGGACTAACTCGTAAAAATAAAAACGGAGAAATTATTCCTGATTTAGCAGCGAATTATCAAATCTCTAACGACGGTTTGAAATATACCTTTACCTTAAAAGATAATATTTATTTCCACGACGGAGAGAAAGTAACTGCGGACGATGTAATATTTACTATCAATACAATCAAGGATCCCGAAGTTCGTAGTCCGAAGAAAAGTGCTTGGGACGGAGTCGGAGTTGAGAAGATTGATGAGAAAACTATCGTATTTAATCTAAAGCAACCTTATGCATCTTTCATAGATAATACAACTGTAGGAATTTTACCTAATTATTTATTTGGTGATTCACCTATCGAGCTTTCTCCTTTGAATGAAAACCCTATCGGTTCAGGCCCTTATAAAGTTAGTAAACTTAAGAAAACTTCTTCAGGAACTGCTTCATATTATGAACTCAAAAGCTTTTCAAAATTCGTATTAGGAGAACCTTATATCAATAAAATTACTTTAAAGTTTTATGATAATGAAAATGAATTAATAGATGCATTATTGTCTGGGAATATAGATCAAGTAAGCTCTATCTCACCCGAAAATGCAAACCTTCTAAAAGAAAAAGGAGTAAAAATTGAAACTACTATTTTGCCTCGTATTTTTGCTCTTTTCTTTAATCATAATCAAAATCAAATCTTTACTGATAAAAGCGTAGTTCGGGCTATTAATATGGCTATCGATAAAGATAAAATCGTACGTGAAGTTTTACTTGGTTACGGAGTAGCGATAGAAGATCCGATATTACCTGATAATTTTTCTTATGATACTTTAGAGCAAAAGAAGGTTATAAATCACGAAGAAAATTTAAAAAGTGCGAGTGAAATTTTAGCTAAAAATAATTGGACTAAAAACGCGGAAGGATTCTTGACAAAAACAGTTACTGAAAACAATAAAAAAGTAAATAAGATATTAGAATTTTCTATTTCAACTAGTAACGCACCTGAACTCGCAAAGACTGCAGAATTAATCAAAACTGATCTAGAGAGTTTAGGAATAAAAGTTGAAATAAAAACTTTTGATATCGGTAATCTGAATCAATTAGTGATTCGTCCTCGTAAATACGATGCTTTACTTTTCGGACAAATCGTAAAAAATGAAGGAGATTTATTTGCTTTTTGGCACTCTTCTCAAAGAAATGATCCCGGTTTAAATATCGCAATGTATACCAACGCTAAAGTAGATAAAATCTTAGAAGATGCTTTCAAAACAACAAACGATAAAGATAGATTAAAGAAATATGCGCAATTTGGAGAAGAAATAAAAAAAGACATTCCTGCAGTCTTTATTTATAGCCCGAATTTCATATACATAGTATCTAAAGACCTCGAAGGTTTTGATACTAGTAATATCGTAAACTTAGAAGAACGCTTCGTAGAAGTTTATGATTGGAGAGTTCAAACTGAAAAAGTTTGGAAAATCTTCGCTAAATAATTATTAAAAATTAAATTAAAAAAACAAAGAAATGCAAAAGAAAAACAGAGTTCCCTTTTCAACTTTCAGTATCGAAGAGAAAAAAGAAGACACGAAAGTAAATAAAGAAAATCACCCTAATAAAAACACACATAAAGTTTTGGACAAGAAGAAAAACAATAAAGCTTCTACTTTCCAATACTCTAAAAAAAGATTTCCTAACAAAAACGGAAAGACTTTTATTAAAAAAGAAAATGTAAAAATTCCTGATCCAGAAAACGGAGTAATTCGTATTATTCCGCTCGGAGGAGTAGAAGAAATTGGTAAAAATATGACAGCTATTGAAATCGGAAACGATATTATCGTTATCGATGCTGGTATGTATTTTTCTAATGAAGAAACTCCAGGAGTAGATTACGTTATACCGAATACGACTTACCTAGAAGAAAGAAAAGATAAAATTCGAGCTTTAATCATAACTCACGGTCACTTAGATCATATCGGAGGAGTGCCGGTAGTACTTTCTCGTATTGGAAATCCTCCAGTTTATTCTCGTAATCTTTCAATATTATTAATGCGAAAAAGACAAGCAGAATTTCCTCAACTTCCAAAGATGAAAGAAAATATAGTTGAAAAAGATTCGGTTATAATGTGCGGAAATATTAAAGTTCGCTTCTTCGGAGTAACTCATACTATCCCCGACTCGATGGGTATTATAATAGAAACTCCTCATGGAGATATTGTAACTCCTGGAGATTATAAACTCGATCATATTGACGGAGTTGTTTCTAAAGAAGAAGAAGCTGAATACGCGGTTTTCTCAAAAAGAAAATCATTGCTTTTAATGACTGATTCTACAAATATCGAAAACGAAGGATATTCTCTACCGGAAATCAAAGTTCACCAAGGATTAGAGAATTTACTAAGGAAAATTAGCGGGCGTATTATCATCGCGGCTTTCGCTTCACATATTACTCGTTTAGCTCACGTAGTTCAAACTGCGGAAATGCTCGGTAAGAAAGTAGCCCTAGACGGAAGAAGTATGAAAACTAATATCGAAGTTGCAATCGAAGCCGAATATTTTAAACCTAAAAAGGATACTATTATTCCGATCGAAGATGCAGATAAATACCCTCCAAACAAAGTAGTTGTACTTATGACTGGAGCTCAAGGTGAAGAATTTGCTGCACTTAATCGTGCTGCTAATAAATCTCACGCGAAATTTAATCTTCATGAAGGAGATACGATAATTCTATCAGCTTCGGTAGTACCGGGTAACGAACGCGCAGTTGAGCGTATGAAAGACGGACTCGCTCGTCAAGGAGTTCACGTTATTTCTTATCGTACTGCGGGAGAAGATTTCGTTCACGCTACTGGTCACGGTAACAAAGAAGATGTACGTTGGCTTCATAAAAAAATCAATGCGAAATTCTTCATTCCTATTCACGGAAATCATTACCGCCTCCAAGCTCATAAAGATTTAGCAATTGAACTCGGCATGCCCGAAGAAAACGTAATAGTTCCCGACAACGGTTCTATCATAGAAATCTCAGCTGATGGAGAGAAAATTATAAAAAGAAAAGAACGCGCTCCTAGCGCTTTGATGCTAGTAGACGGGCTTGCAGTTTCAGACGTTCAAGAAGTAGTTATCCGTGATCGTCAAATGCTAGCACAAGACGGTATGTTCGTGATTATTGCAATCTTAGATCAAAAAACTGGAAAACTTAAAAAATCTCCAGACCTGATTTCGAGAGGATTCGTATATCTAAAAGAAAATCAAGAATTACTTCGTCAAGTTAGAATTCTAATCAAAAAAGGTACTGAGGATTCTGTTAGTAAAATTAAAATTACTGATGAGAACGGAGCTCTTGATAGTGTTAAAGCTCATATCGGAGAAACTATTTCTAAATTCTTATTCCAAAAAACTGGTAAACGCCCTCTTGTAATACCAGTGATTCTTGCCGTATAATAAGAATTAATGACTAAAAATATTAAAATTATTTATTTGCTCGGTTTTCTTTTCAGTATACCAACAGCTTTAACTTCATATATCAATTCTAGTTTATTAGAAATACATATCAAGCCCTCTTTAGTGGGGCTTGTTTATGTTTTTTCTTCTATAATTGCTATTTTAAGTATGGGCAAATTGCAAGATATTTTGAATAAAAAAGGTTTACGTAAAAGTGCTATTACCTTTAGTATTATATCTTTTATATCGTTACTATTTCTAGCCTTTGCTAAAAATAGCAATATAGTCATACTCGCTTTCATAATTCATAACGTTACTAATTATCTAATCACCGCTTGCCTTGATATCTTTATCGAAGATTTATCGAAGAATAAAAACGTAGGTACTTTTCGAGGGCTTTACTTATCTATCATCAACTCGTCCTGGGTTCTAGCGCAACTTATCTCAGGTAGTATAATAGCGAAAAATTCTTTCTTGGGTATTTATTTATTCGGATCTCTTTTTATGATATTAGTAACTTTTATATTTATTCATACTCTGAAAGACTTCAAAGATCCAAAATACAATAAAGTAAAAATATTAAAAACTATAAAAACTTTCTGGAAAAATGCAAAATTAAAAGAAGCTTATCTAATTAGTTTTATTTTAAACTTTTTCTTTTCTTGGATGATAATCTATACTACCCTATATCTTCACGATACGATGAAATTCTCTTGGCAAAATATCGGATCGATTTATGCATTTATGCTTTTGCCTTTCGTATTACTCTCCTACCCCTTAGGCAAACTTTCTGATAAATTAGGTGAAAAGAAAATTTTGATATTAGGTTTTTTGATTGGAGCTTTAGCAACTCTTGCAATACCCCTCATTACTCTACCGGTAGCTTGGATTTTCGCAATTGTTTTATTTTTGACTCGCGTCGGAGCGGCTACTATCGAGGTTATGTCTGAAAGTTATTTTTTCAAAATAGTAAGAGAAGAAGACGCCGACGAAATAGCCTTTTTCCGAAATACGAGAGCAGTTTCTTTCCTAATAGCTCCAGGTATAGCAACCTTATTACTACTCTACTTGCCTTCTTTCCAATATTTATTTTACGTTTTAGGTATAGTACTCCTCATAGGGCTTTGGATATCGTTACGAATGGAAGACGTAAAATAATTGACAAAAATACAATAAATATATATTCTTAAACAGAAAATGGATTTTTAATAAAAAAATAAACAAATGAAAACAAATCAAAAAATCATAGATTTAACACATACTTTAGAAGAAAATATTCCTACTTGGGATGGATCTAAGGGTTTTAATTTATCAATTAGTTGCAATTATGAAGATTGTACAAAACCTAATACTTTTCGAATTAATAAATTAGAAATAAATGCGGGTATAGGCACACACATAGATGCACCTTCTCATATGATTGAAGGTGGCAAGAATATTGACGAATTAGAAATAGAAAATCTAATTTTACCTTGTATAGTTATAGATTTAAGTAAAAAAGTAAATGATAACTACATTATAAGAGAAGAAGATCTTGCAGATTTTGAAAAAGAAAATGGTTTAATTCCTGAAAATTCTTTTGTAATTTTTTATACTGGCTGGGAAAAATATTGGAATGACAAAGAAAAATATATTAACAATCACCAATTCCCTAGTTTAGATATTTCCGTTGCAGAATTACTTTTAAAAAGAAATGTTTCTGGAATTGGAACCGATACTTTATCTGTTGATACTGGGAAAAATGGATTTCCTGTGCATATTAAAATACTTGGAGCTCAAAAATATTTAGTAGAAAATATTAAAAATGCTTCATTATTACCTAAAACAGGAGCAGAGATATTTATTGCTCCAATTAAAATAAAAAATGGCACAGAAGCCCCAGTAAGATTATTTGCTAGATTTTAAATAAAAAGCCTTGCAAATTGTAAGGTCTTTTTTATTTTCTATTTAACAAACTATTTTTATAGATAGTTTCTTTGTAGGGTTTTAGGCGGCGGATTTTCGGAGTTAGGCCTAGGGATTTTAAATCTTTTTTTAGGTTTTCGGTATAATGAATTTGATCATAACCGAGAGCGATATAGTCGGGTTTTTCTTTTATTATATGAGCAAGGTAATTATTCAAACTACCTAATACTACCTTATCCGCGAGTTTAGTTTTCTTTACTAAAGCTTGCCTTTTCTTTTCATTATTATAAGGGAGTTTATTTTTAATTTTTAAAACATTTTGATCACGAGCAATAGAAACTATTAAAAAAGGATTTTTAGATAATCTACGAGCTTGTTTAAACATATTCAAATGCCCCTCGTGAACTCCATCAAAGGTTCCGAAAATCATTATTTTTTCTAAATGATTAGTATTCATTAATCTCTTTTACCGTAGAAATGAGCGACTATGACAATAGTCACTAAAGCAAAAAAGTTAGTTAAAGCCAGCATCGGTATAGATATATAACCATCAAATACAGATACTAATTGTTGATAGCAAGAAACTCCAGAAGCATCACAAGGTAAATTTGAAGTTTCCGCAAAATAATACATTAGATTGTGGTAAACAACAACTAAAAATCCTAAACCGAGAAGCGGGGTTATATATTTAATTATTTTACGATCATTATCCCAAAGTGCTAAACCGAAAAGTAAAACTTGAGGGTATAAGAATACTCTCGCCCACCAGCAAAGGTAACAAGGAGCAAAATTAATAATTTCAGAATAAACTAAAGAGAAAATCGTTCCGATTAAAGACAATACGAAACCTAAAACTAAAAAGTTTTTATCAATAAAATCTAAAACCAAATTTTTTCTAAAAAAACTTTTAGAACCAAAAAATAAAACCAAAAGAACTAAAACTGAAATTATTTGGAGCACAATCGCTCCTAACCCTAAAACTATATTTAAATTATTTATTGCTTCGAAGTTCATATTATTATATTTCTGTATCTGTACTTGTCTCTGGTACAGGATTAATATTACTTTCTCCTCCAACTTCTTCTAATTGAGTATTCTCTCCTGCTGGCAAAGGACAACCGGTTTTAGTAGATAAATCTTCTAAACTAACTTCTCCTGAAAAAGGACGAGAACCGTCAGCAAATTCCCAAGTTGGGTAGCCACTTATATTTTTATCAATACAAATTTGAGTTTGACCAGATCCATTAGGCAAAGAACATTCTACGTAAGGGAGAAGAGATTTAGATGAACCGAAAAGTTTCTTTTGACTATTACAATGAGGACACCAAAATGCCCCGTAGAAAGTAGCTCCGCTATCTTTCAAACATTGAGCGAAAGTATCGTATTTGCCAGGACCTACTACCTTTTCTTTACTAAAAACTGCTACAAAAATTAATACAATTACTACTAAAGCTATAACACCTATAAAAATCTTTTGTCTTTTATCCATATTTATATATTATATCAAAAAATTAAACTAATAAAATAGCTAAAATTTTAGGCAAGAAAATTATCAATCCGACAACTAAAGCAAGGATTACAGAAAGTAAAACGGCTCCGGCAGCTATATCTTTCGTATCTCGAGCGTAAGGATGATATTCTGGACTAGTTAGATCAATATCGATTTCAAAAGCAGTATTTAAGGTTTCAGTTATTAATACGATAAAAATAGCGAAAATTAAAGTTAACCATTCAAAATGAGAAATATTTAAAACAAAACCGAGATATATAGCGAGTAAACCAAAAAATAAATGCCCCCAGAAATTATGCGTAGTTTTCATAACTATACCAAGTCCCCGAAAAGCATGAGTAGAGCTTTTAATACGAGCAACTATACTAAATCTTTTATTTTCTTTCATGACACAATTATAACATAAATGCCCGGCGTCCAAAGGACGCCGGGCATTTAATATTTATCTTAAAATAAAATCTTATTTATGATAAAACTTTTCACTGACAACTTTACCATCTTGCCATTTTTGTACAGCAACTTGAGACATTTTCATAACTCCCCAATCTTTATGAGTAGCGTCCATAGATGACTCCATAGTTACGTATCCGTTATCTCCATAAGCAATACCTAAAATATTCATTTCACGAACTTCCGTAATACCGTTCACAAAAGCTTCTTCATAAGCACGATTTGCAGCCTTACCTACGCGTGGAGCGTCTTCGTTCTCTTGCATTACAACATCACCAGAGTAATACATATCAAAAGCTTCTAAAATTTTACCTTCCTTTATCATACTAGCTAAACTCTCTACATTCTTTTTTAAATCTTCCATAATTTTATTTTTTATTTAATTTAATAATTTTTCCTTCAATCAAAGCTACTGAGACTTTTTTATAAGCAGAAGCAAGTATTCTTTGAAAAGTACTTTGCGATATGCCCATCTCTTTTGCAGCTTGATTTTGATCTAATCCTTCAATATTTTTTAGACGCAAAGCTTCAGCTTCTTCTCTTTCAATTTCAATTTGCTGAATATTTTTAGTACAGCCTTCGGGTTTAAATTCTTCATATTTAGGACAAGTACCTATATTTTTTTGACACTTTGGTCTAACCATTTTATTTATTTACTTTCATATTTAATATGAAAAATTTGCTTTTAATTTCGACCTAGTATATTATGAATATATACCCATAATCTTTTTAAGTCAAATTAAAAAATGTGGATAAATATAAATTATCAATTAATCCTGTCAGTTGTTTACCCTGTAAATCGTGATTGACTGGGGCGACTAACGGGACAAATAAAAAATATATGAAAAAAGAAGAAATATTAAAGGCTTTGAATACTCGTTACGCAGTAAAAATCTTTGATAAAAACAAAAAAATAACTGATGAGGATTTAAATACTATTTTAGAATCAGCTAGACTCTCCCCTTCATCACTCGGACTTGAGCCTTGGCATTTTATAGTGGTAAATGATACTAAAACTCGCGAAGCTATTTATGAATATAGTAAACAACCTAAAGTTCTCGACGCATCGCATTTAATAGTCTTAACTTATAAAACTAATTTAAAAGAAGTTATAGAGGAGAGATTAGAACGCACAGCAAAAATCCAAAATCAAAAAGTTGAAGAACTTACTACTTATAGAGAATTTTTAGAAGGTGCTACAAAAAATAAAACAGACTTAGAATTAGATTCTTGGCTCAAGGCTCAAACTTATATACCTTTAGGTATGATGGTTACAACTGCATCTCTTTTAAATATAGATAATTGCCCTATGGAAGGATTTCAAAATGAAAAAATAGACGAGATATTAGGACTCAAAGAAAAGAATTTAAAATCAGTAACTATGCTAGCACTAGGATATAGAGGTATAGACGAATACGAGAAAAAACCAAAAATCAGAAAAGATTTCAAGGACGTAGTGAGAATTATCTAATTACTGATACTGAATATAACTAGGTTGAGGATTTAATTTCAAGAGTTCATTTGGTTCAAATATAGTAGTCCCAACTTGCTTGATATCATTCTTGTAAAAAATCTTAAATCCAGAAAATTGCACCGGCTCAGGATAAATATAAAGTTTATGAGTACTTATTTTGTGTTGCTTACCTCCCCAACCGTCCATATGTACAACTACTTGGACTTCAGGTGTTGGTTTTATTTTCTGCGAATTCGTTAACATATTCCTAGTATATCTATGCACCACGAGTACTTTCGGAGGTAAGTCGTATTCTTTAACTATTTCAGATAAATAATTGATAGCGTAGTTCACGTCCGCCTCTCCGTCCATAGTTCCGACAACTTTCCCAGGTTTCACTCCAGTCTTCATAGAGAATTCTGGATCGATACCAAGATGCACATTCGGTAATTCTAAATATTTTTTAAAATACGGTAATTCGTTTTGAATATTAGAAAGCCCAACTTGAATATCAAGAAAAACAATCGCATTAATTTTCTCTGCCATCTTTAAAACTTTTTGAATTTCCGCGTCTGGCATTCGAGCGCGGTATTTACCGTCCTTACCTGCATCTCCTTGAGCTACAACTGCGATATAATGAAGCGCCGGAACTACCGGAGTACTAGGGTCTGCTAGTTCCCATTTCTTAACCTCAGCATCAAGTTTCGCAAGCATTATGGATTCTTCATATTCACCAAGTACACCCATCTTCTTAGAGTATAAATTGCCATAATAAGCGATGATACGATTAAAAGGAAGTATCGCTCCAGGGTTCGGATATACAGTCTTCTTGGGCCAGAGAGTTGGCTTTGGAACGGGAGGAGGTATTAGCTCACCTGTTTTCTCGTCGTATTTAGGCGGAGGTACAGGTAAAACTGGATTATTTGCTAGAGCAATTAATTTAGCATCATAAGCCTCTTTATCTAGAGGAGGATATTTCGGCTCTTCTTTATTTAAAATTGTATCTATTACCGAAGCTGTATTTTTAGAATTATAATTCTCTCCTCCTAAATTAATAGGGAAAAAGTAAAGTATTATAAGTAAAACAACAAGCAAGGCTAAAAAAATATAAAATATTTTTTTAGCCTTGCTATTCCCCTTTTTTACATCTTCATTTTCCACAAATTGATTATACCAGAGTTTGATAAAATTGCATTTTTGTAATATTGTTTAAATATTGCTAGATCGTCTAATGGTAGGACGTCGCTCTCTGAAAGCGAAAATTTTGGTTCGAATCCAAGTCTAGCAACAAGTATAAATATTATGTTAAAATTAAATTATGGAAATAAAATTAGAAGAAAAAACAATAAATGCTCTTAAATGGATTGTACATATTTTAAATAAAAATAATATTCCTTACCGTATTGGAGGCGGTTTTGCGGCTCATATGTACGGCTCATCTCGACCTGTGAATGATATAGATTTTTCATTATCAGGTGAATATTTTCCTATTATTGTTTCAGAAACTAAAGATTATATTACGGCTGGTCCAAAGCATTATTCTAATGCAAAATGGGATTGTAATACTTTATCACTCAATTATCAAGGTCAACAAATAGATATTACAGATATTGATACTCTAAAAATGAGCAGTAGAGAAAAAACAGAATGGTTTCAAACAAAAGACCATTTTAGAAAGTTTCCCACAATAACAAAAGTAATTGAAAATATTGAAATTTCATTAATTGACCCCCGTGATTTAATTGCTTACAAAAAAGAACTTGCTGACAATGAGCATCAATACCAGATGCTTGATGTTCAAGCAGTAGAAAAATATATCGAAAATAATTAAGTAAAAGAAAAGACGATATTTACTAAACTTATTAACTCTCCTTCTCTAAATCCAAGCAGACTGAATTTAGGCAATATCTTTTGCCTGTCTCGGTAGGGCCGTCGTTAAAAACGTGACCTAGATGCGATTCGCATTTAGCGCATTTGATTTCGGTTCGGATCATACCATGAGTATTATCTTCTATATATTTTATACTTCCTTCTATTGCACTATCAAAAGAAGGCCAACCAGTCCCCGAATCAAATTTCGCATCTGAATTAAAAAGATGATTACCGCAAACCTTGCAATTATAAGTTCCACTACTTTTCTCGTATAGATACAAACCCGTAAAAGGAGCTTCAGTATTCCCTTCTCGTAAAACTCGATATTCCTCTTCACTTAATTTATTTTTAATTTCTTCTTCATTCATAAATTTTATTTATTTCTTAAAACTCTCGTCAAAATAAAGTTCATGACAAGTATATCCGCCTTTATTTTTGACTAAATAATCTTGATGATAATCTTCAGCGTCGTAAAACTTTTCAAATTTTTCTAAAGTCGTCGCTACAGGGTCGGGCCATTTACCGCTCTGATTCACTATATCTATCATATTTTCTGCCTCACTTTTTTCGTCTTCATTCTGATAAAAAATAACTGAACGATATGAGGTCCCTACGTCGTTACCTTGTCTATTTTTAGTAGTTGGATTATGAACTCTAAAAAAGTAATCGAGTATTTGAGAATAAGAAATAATATTCTCATCAAAAGTTATTTTTAAAGCTTCAGCGTGACCTTCGTGATTCTCGTATGTTGGATTTAGAACTCCTCCACCCGAATATCCTACCTCAGTATCTATTACTCCATTCAAAGTCCGAAACATCTCTTCAAGTCCCCAAAAGCATCCTCCACCTAGATATATAGTCCGTAATTTTTGCATTAAAGATTAATATTTAAAATTTTTAAAATAAAAGGAGCGAGAGGATCAGCAGTAGTTCCGTAAACTAAAACTCCTCCTAAAACTCCAGTCAAGAATAAAGTAATAAATCCTAAAATAGTTAGTACGATAACTAAATTTTTATTAATTAGGATTTTCTCTACCCAAATTATGAGTTTCGGTAAATAATTTATTTTATTTATAAAACTAAAATTCTTAGTATTTATATAATTCGCAACTTCTCCAATCAAAAGAAGTAAATACATACGAGTAGAGAAATTCGCAAAGAAAGCATGCGCGTCAACTAAAGATCTATTAGGTCTCGATAATTCTTCTGCTTGTTCACCAGTAGATAATGAAAGATATGCACCTCCAATACCAACAACAAGCAACAATCTCTCAATATCTCTCCAAGCGACGTTAGGGAACCATTTAGCAAAAGGAAGGAGTTTAATAATTGAATAAACAAATAATAAAGCTATCGGAAAATGCACAAAAATTGGATGAATATTATACATATTTTAATTATATCACTCTAATTTAACTTTTTGGTAAAGTATTACAATCGACTTTATTATAATTTAAAGTATTTGCAGTAAAATTCGTATCTGGAACTAGGATACCCTTTTCATCTTTAAGAGGATAGCGAAGCTTTACGAGCTTATCATTTTTGATTTCATAAATTTCTTTTTCTTTACCTTCTGAGCCTTCAACAGTATAAGTAAAAATACTTTCAATTTTATTTTCTTTAATTTCTCCTAATACATTTCCAAAATATCCGTTCGTTAAATCAGGGCCTTTTTGATTTCCTGTTTTTTCTCCTCTAACCTTTTCATTTTCAATATTTAAAACTAAAGTTTCATGAACTTCATACGGAGCTTCGTTGGTTGCAAACTGATCATAAGTATAACAATACTCTCCTACTAATTTTATTTCTGAAATTTCATTTTCGTCTTCAGTTTCTGTATTTTGAATTTCTGAATTCTTACTTTCTTTTGAAATAATATAATCTACTAAACTAGGAACCCAAAGCTTTTGCGTCACTAAAGCCCCTATTCCTAAAACTATTAAAACTGCTAAAATTATTTGTATTTTTCTCATATTTTTATTATAGCATTTTAAAATCGACTAAAATATTTGACAAATAAACCTATATATTCTATAATAATTAAGAACTAAATTCTTTAAATTATGGAAACATTCAATGCGTTTGATCATTTATCTGGGGCAATTCTTTTTTTAATAATGGTTTTTGCTGTTAAAAAAACAAAAAATACCGGTATAAAAAATATCCGGATTGAAAAAAAAGAGCCTGATTCTCCCTAGTGAGAGTTAGGCTAAATTTCTTTAAAAATAATACTTAAATGATAAATTTATTTTTTTTCTTAAAAGCAACATCTGAGACAATTTCTAATGCAGGAATTTTTATTGTTTGTTTTTTGGTTGGTTGCTTCTTAGCAACAAACAAACCAACAATAGAATTTCCAAGAAATTGGAAACAATTTAAAGAAAATGTTAGGAATTTTTTAAGGTTTGAAGACGAGCCTAATTCTCCCCCGTGAGAATTAGGCTTTATTTTTTAATAATACTTTTTAATTAACTCTTTATGCTCTTCGTAAGTTTTACTGCAATGAATCTTTCTCTTTTTATCATGAAAATAAAACATGCATTCAGTCTTTTGAGGGTGATAAGCTGCGTAAATTGCGTCCTTGCCAGGACTAGCGATAGCGCTCGGAGGTAATCCTTTATTTAGATAAGTATTATATTCGGATTTGATTTTCTTATCTTCAGGATTAACTTCTCCCCACCAACCCTCTTCTTCACTCCCCTTTGCGTATTGGAGCGTCGCATCTATCTGAAGCTTCATCCCTGCCCAAATACGATTCCAAATAATTCCTGAAATCAGAGCTGCGTCTACCTTGCCAGCCGCTTCCCGCTCTATAAGCGAAGCGATTTTAAGAGCAGTTTCATCATTTAAAATTTCTACTTTTTTATTTTTACTTAGTTTATCGATTTGCTTTTCATATTCATCAATCATAATCTCAGCGACTTCTATCGGTTCTTCATCTTTATCAATCAGGTAAGTTTTAGGGAAAAGTTTTCCTTCGATATCATCTTCTTTTAAAGCGAGATGCGAATTTATAAAAGCTTGCTTTTCTGCTTCATCCCAAGATAATTTTGCTCCAACTATTTCTGCAACTTGCTCTTTCCTTAACCCTTCAGGGAAACGCACAACTTTGACGTTCGGATTAGCTAAATCTAAATAAAAAGAAAGACGAGTTAATAATTCCTTATCGAAATTAGCAAAGTATATGAAAGTACCTAAAATTAACAAAAGTAAGCCAGCTAAAATACCGTATTTTTTCATACCTTTATAATAACACAAAAGATTGAAGTCTAAAACGAGCATGATATAATTAACTTATGAATACAAAAGATATAAAAATCTTAATCATTGATGATGATGAGATTATGCTTAAATCTCTCAAAGATACTCTTATTAATAATCATTTTCACGTGTTGACTTCTTTAGATGGTGATAAAGGTTTAGTCGAAGCTTTAAACAAGGAACCCGATCTAATTATTACTGATCTTGAAATGAAGAACGTAGATGGTATAGAAGTTTTAAAAACTATTAGAGACGATCAAACTTGGGGCAAAAATGTTCCGATTATGATACTAACTAATCACGAAATGAGTGATGTTATTAAAAATGCAATTGCTCCATATTCTCCTTCTTTATATATAGAAAAATCAAAAGTAAGTCTTGAAAATATAATAGAGCAAATCAAAACTTTACTTAAACTCTAATATGCAAAATAAATCTTTAAATGATATTTTAAATAAATACTACAAAATAAGTATTTTAGTAGTTTTAGGTATTGGAATTTTTGCAACTTATTTAACTTATCAAAAAACAGTAAAAGAAACTAAAGAAGAATTATTAACTAACGTCTCTATCATAGCAAATACTTTAAATCCAAATGATATTAAAACTCTAGTTGGAAATGAGAACGATTTAAATAATCCTAACTATATAGCAATCAAAAATAAATTAGAAAAAATAAATTCTCTTAATGATGAAAATAGATTTCTATATCTTTGGAATTATCGAAATGGAGAGGTGGTATTTTTAGTTGATTCGGAGCCTACAAATAGTGAAGATTATTCTCCTCCGGGACAAGTTTATGACGAAGCGACAGATTTAGATAAAGACGTATTATTAGGGATTAAAAAAAATGGTATTGAGTTTAGTGAAGATAGATGGGGGCATTGGCTCACAGCCCTAGTTCCAATATTAGATGAAAATCAAAATATAGTAGCAGTTTTAGGTATTGATATGGATTCAAAAATTTACTCTAATACTATTTATACTAATATAGCAATTCCAATATTATCAACTATATTCGTTTTAATTATCATCATAATTGGATTAATTTTAAGAAAAAAAGAAAACGAATATCTAAATCTAAAAGAAAAATTATTATCTACAGCTAGGCATGAATTGCGAGCGCCACTCACAGCACTCTCGTGGTTAACAGAAACAATGCTAAATGATAAAAATAATCTAAATCAAGAAAATATAAAAAATATCAATACCAAAGTAAATGAATTAAAAAATAACGTTAACAAAATAATCGAAGAAAAATAATATGAAAAATAAATTAAAATTAGGAGGATATCTAGCAATCGTAGCAGGTTTACTATTAGTAATAGGTGGAGTTTGGGGTATTTCTTTTACTTATAAAAATGTAGCTCAAGAAAATATCGTAACTGGGGAAGACGCAAGTATTCCTAATACGAAAGTCTTAGGCCCTCTGACTCTCAAATCTCAAGCAGATATTATCCGTGAACATACTTTAAAAATAACTGAAGGTAAAACTTATGCACAAATGCCTAGATTTATCGAGAAAAAAGATGATAAAGGAAACGTTGTATTAGACAAAGAGGGTAAGGCTGTATTAATAGAAAATACTGCTCGTAATATATGGATTACAGCGACTTCCCTAACTACTGCGATAAATCTCGCTATAATGTCTTATGCATTTTCAGCTTTAATAATTTTGTTTGGATTAGTATCACTCTTTACAGGATATTTATTCTTAGAATTAAGCAAAAAGAATTAAATAAATGGAATTAAAAAATACAACAAACAAAGAAGAAGTTGCGGATTTTATTGCAGAAAGAATTATAGAATTATTGAAAAATAATAAACAAGTTTTTTATTTTATTACTGGAGGATCAAGTATAGAAATCATAAGTAAAGCAAGTATCAAGATTAATGAAAACCCTCACAATAATTTAACGATAGCTTTAACAGATGAAAGATACGGGCAAATAAATCATGAAAACTCTAATTGGAATTCTCTAATTAAAAATAATTTCAATCTTAAAGACGCAAATATAATACAAGTATTAAAAGGTAAAAATCGTCAAGAAACAGCCAAAGATTTTAACGAAGAATTAAAAAAACATTTAACGAATGATACTTATAAAATAGGAATTTTTGGAATTGGTAAAGACGGTCATACTGCAGGAATTTTACCAAATAGCATAGCTGTAAATTCATCAGATTTTGCTTGTGATTATGGTACTGAACTTTTTGAAAGAATAACTATAACCCCAAAAACAATCACTTTACTAGATGAAGCGATAGTCTATATGCAAGGTGAAGAAAAATGGCCAGTTGTTGAAGATTTATTATATAAAGATAAAAATATCGAAGAACAACCAGCTCAGATATTAAAAAAATTACCAAAATTAACAATCTTTACAGATTACCAAAATAAATAAATGAAAATCGCAATCATAGGTTTAGGGAAAATGGGTGAACAAATAGCTCGCAAATTACACGAAAACAATTTTACTGTTATAGCTCACAATAGAAGCAGTGAAATAGTAGATGAAATGAAAAACAAAGGTATGGTCGGAGCTTATTCAAAAGAAGAAGTTATTACTGCTTTTGAAGGTGAGCAAATTATTTTATGGTTAATGATTCCCTCAGACACAGTAGATCAAGAATTAGATATTTGGTTATCTTTAATTCCCAAAAATAGCATTATCATAGATGGAGGTAATTCTGATTTTAGATTAACAAGAGTAAGATCTGAAAAAGTTCTAGCCTCTGGTTCCGTAATGCTTGACGTTGGGACTAGCGGAGGTATTTGGGGCTATAAAAACGGTTTTGCGATGATGGCTGGTGGAGATAAAAATACTTTTCTTAAAATAGAGCCCGTACTAAAAACCTTAGCTCTTCCAGAAGGTGCATATCACCATTTTGGAGAAAGTGGCTCTGGGCATTACGTTAAAATGGTACACAACGCTATTGAATACGGGATGATGCAAAGTCTAGCCGAAGGATATAGAATGCTCAAAGAAGGACCATATAAAGATTTAGATTTAGCTAGTGCTGGAGAAGTATGGCAACATCATAGCGTTATTACTTCTTGGCTTAATGAACTTTGTAGAGATTCTTTAAAAGAAAATCCAGAATTAGAAGGCATCGAAGGTTTCGTAGCGGAATCTGGTGAAGCACGTTGGGCATTAGAAGTAGCTAAAGAATTTAATATCCCTACCCCGGCTATATCTTCGGCTTTTGACGTACGTCTAGCTTCCCAAAAAGGAGAAGTAAATTTTGCTACTAAATTATTAGCTGCTATGCGAAACGCTTTCGGAGGGCATAAAATAAATAAATAATGACTAGTAAGCCTGTAATTTTAATAATCTTTGGTGTATCTGGTGATTTAATTCGTAGGTATGTCCTACCAGCTATTATCGAATTGGATAATAAAAAAAAGTTACCTAAAAAATTTAAAGTTCTTGGTATTACTCGTAAAACGAGTTTAAATATTACAGAAATATTAAACAAAGATATTCCAAAAACCTACAAAACAAATCATGAAGAAATATTTTGTATGGATTTAAATGATCAAAATGAATATGAAAATTTAACAGAAAGGATACAAGAAGTAGAAAGTATTTGGCAAGAAAAAGCAGAGATTTTATTTTATTTATCCTTACCTCCCCTAATTTCTACAAAAATAATAAAAAGATTAGGTCAAAATAAATTTATTCAAAAAAGAAATGTAAAAATTCTTATCGAAAAACCTTTTGGAATAGATTTAAAAACTGCAAAAAAACAAATAGAAACTTCTTTAAAATATTTTAAAGAAAATCAAATTTACAGAGTAGATCATTATTTATTCAAAAATATTATACCTAAAATCATTTATTTTAAGGAAAAAGTAGAACTAAATAATGAGAATATAGAGGAAATAGAAATCAATGCTTTTGAAGCAATTGACGTTGGTAAAAGAATTTTATTCTATGATAAAATAGGAGCTATCAAAGATATGATACAAAGTCATCTTTTAGAATTAACGGCTGTTGTTTTACAAGATAAAAATAACAAAAATTCTACTCAAGGTCGCTTTAACGTTTTAAAAAACCTAGAAATAATTAAAGATAAAACTAAGAAAGGTCAATACGAAGGTTATATAAATAAAGAAATAAACCCAAATAGTAAAACCGAAACTTTTGCGTCTATAAGTTTAAAATCTAAGGCTAAAAATATCAAAAATCTAATTATCACCTTAAATACAGGCAAGGCTTTAAACAAAAAAGAAACTTATATTAAAATAAAACTAAAAAATAAAAAGAATATCTTTATTCAAGAAATAGTAAAAAAGAAACACAATTCTTATGAGCAAGTTATTTTGAATGCTATTAATTCTAATAAAGAATATTTTATTTCTCAAAAAGAAGTATTAGAAACCTGGAGAATTATAAATCCGGCAATATCTAAAAATACTAAATCAAAATTATTTATCTACAAAAAAGGAATTTCAAGCAAAGAAATAAAATAAAACCTCACTTTCGTGAGGTTTTATTTTATTTCTTTGCCTTTTTTGGCTTCTTAACTTCTTTTTTTCTACTATTGTTTCCTTTTGCCATAATATTATTAATTTAATTTTTTAATTTCGACTTTTATTTTTTCTTAATACAAGCTTTTACGAAAGCATCAAAGAGCGGATGAGATTTCAAGGGATGAGCTAGAAATTCCGGATGAAATTGAGTACCTAAGAAAAAAGGATGCTTGGATTTAGGTAATTCTGCTATTTCCATTAAAGTAGAGTCAGGTGAAGTTCCAGAAAAAACCAAACCTCTTTCTTCTAATTTTTCTATATAATCTGTCGCTACTTCGTAACGATGACGGTGACGTTCGATAACTTCATTTTTTCCGTACGCTTCGTTAGCAATACTACCCTTCTTCAAAATTGCCTTATATCCTCCGAGTCGCATAGTTCCTCCGTAAGAATTTTTAGCTAAAATATCTTTTTGAGAATTCATAATATCAATAACTATATTTTTAGATTTTGGATTTACTTCGCGAGTATTCGCATCTTTTAATCCTAGTACATTACGAGCATATTCTATAACCATCATTTGCATACCGTAGCAAAGTCCAAAATAAGGGATTTTGTTTACACGAGCATATTCGACAACCTTGAGCTTACCTTCGACTCCTCTACTACCGAAACCTCCAGGAACTAAAACTCCATCAAATTTCTTTAATTCTTTTAATTTACTAGAGTCTTTTTCAAAATCTACAGCATTATACCAAGTAAGTATCGGTTTACGATTTTCTCCATAAGCGGAATATTTTAAAGCTTCAATAACTGATAAATATGAGTCTGAGAGAACAAAATCTCCAGTATCAAAATATTTACCAATCACAGCAATCTTCACAACTTGTTTACCATTATGAGCATGAGCTGCAAAATCTTGCCACTTTTTCCAAAGCTTGTTGTCTGGCTTTGTATTTTTAATACCGAGTAAACCACAAATCTTTTCTGACAATTTCTCTTTTTCAAAGTTTATCGGAATATCATAAATACTATCTACGTCTGGCGCAGAAATTATTCTATCAGTAGGTACACTACAAGACCAAGCAATCTTTTCTTTTCTTTTATCGTCAAGAGGCCTATCTGCACGAGCTATCAAGAAATCCGGAGTAATACCCGAAGCATTTAGCATACGCACCGCGTTTTGAGTTGGTTTAGTTTTCATTTCGCCAACTTTAGAAGGAGTTGGTAAATAAGATACCATCACAAAAACTACGTCATTCATCTTCTCGATTTTCATCATACGAGCAGCCTCTAGGAAAATCATATTTTGATATTCTCCTACGGTTCCACCTATCTCGATCACCACAACATCAGCTTGAGCAAGCTCTCCAGCTTTCTTGATACGAGCTATAACTTCAAGAGGAATATGAGGGACAACTTCTACGCATTTACCTTTATATTCTAGATTACGTTCTTTCTCAATCACGCTTTGATATACGCTACCGGTAGTCATATAGTTCAACCTATCGAGACCTAATTCTAGAAATCTCTCATAATTACCCATATCTTGATCAGTCTCATACCCATCATTAAGCACAAAAACTTCTCCGTGCTCAGTAGGATTCATAGTTCCCGCATCAACGTTGATATAAGGATCGATTTTAATTGCAGTAACTTTTAATCCACGATTTTTTAAAGTAAGACCCAAAGAAGAGGCAGTTATTCCCTTTCCAACTCCAGAAATTACTCCACCAACAACAAAAATATATTTCGTATTCTTCGACATTTTATTTATTTAAATATTTAGTTATAGCCAGTAAACTAGATACAACACCTAATAATATTCCCGAAACTAAGATAATAGCAAAAATATAAAAAATGTGATTTGTGTAATATTCATAAACATTAAGACCTAAAAACGAAGTCATATTCCTACCTACCCAACTTGTAGCTGGAAAAAATAACACTAAAGTAAGTATTGCCCCTATAACCCCATAAATAGCTCCTTCTACCATAAAAGGCCCTGTTACGCGCATTTTAGAGGCTCCAACGAGCCTCATAATACCTATCTCTTCTTTAGAAATAAAGATAGTCAGACGGATAGTATTAAAGGTTACCACGATAGATATAGCGATGAGTAGTAAAGTTACAATCAAACCTAATCTTTCAGAGCCTTTAATAATCGAACTAAGTCTTTCAATAACTTCTTGATTTTGATAGTAATTCACTTTATCAATAATATTTGAAGTTCCTATCACTAAAGCATTATCAGACTTTAAAAAATTCGCGATACTTTCGTATTGAGATACTTCACGAGCACGAACATTCAAAAATGCACCGAGAGGGTTTTCTTTAATTTCATCAAGGGCTGCGATAGTTGGATAATCGTTTTCATGACGTTTACGGAAATTCTCTAGTGCAACGCGCGCAGAAGTATAAGTAACTTCGCGGACTTCTGGTAATTTTTCTAGTGAAGATTTTAAAGTTAAGATTTTATCTTCTGAAGCACCGGTAGTAAAATAAATAGTTACGTCGACTTTATCTTTGATTTGATTTAAAGAAAAAGTTAGAACTGCTTGAAGCAAAATCAAAGTAGTAATAACTGCTAAAGTTACGGTTACTACTAAAACACTAGCGAAAGACACGAGTCCACCTCTTTTAAAATTTAGAAAACCTGATTTGAATACTCTTTTTATATTAAGCCACATAAAATTACAATTAATTATATAACATATTTACCTTCTTTATCATCACGAATAACTTTACCTTTTTCCATAGTGATAACGCGCTTACCGACAGCCTCGACTACTCCACGATTGTGAGTAGTGATTATCACCGTAGTACCGAGATCATTTATCTTTTTAAAGATTTGCATAATCTCATAAGTACTAACCGGATCAAGGTTACCAGTAGGCTCGTCAGCAATGATAAGTTCAGGTTGATTAATAATCGCTCTTGCTATAGCGAGACGTTGCTTCTCTCCTCCGGAAAGTTGATCTGGAAAATGAAAAATTTTAGTACCTAAATCTACAAGCTCGAGAACGTGAGGCACATCAGAAGCAATATCTTCGGGAGACTTTCCTACTGCTTCCATAGCAAAAGCAATATTTTCATAAGCAGTTTTATTAGAAAGTAATTTGAAATCTTGAAAAACTACTCCAATACGACGACGAAGATTAGTAAGTTCTTTATTATTTAATTTATGAACATTTAGAGATTCAAAAAATACGCTACCTTCAGAAGGAGCGTCTTCTGCGAGAATCATTTTAATTAAGGTTGATTTACCTGCTCCAGAATGACCAACAACAGAGACGAATTCTCCAGCAGTGATAGTAAAAGAAACGTCATTCAAAGCAACTGAGTCTTTATTATAAACTTTTGAAACATTGTTAAAATAAATCACCCTATTATTTTATCATACTTCCCTAATCGGGCAAAATAAAAGCCGAATTAGTCTGAAAATTCAAACTAATTCGGCAATAAATCTTTTTATATTTTTTTTAAAGAATAAGTAAATTTTTTACTTTTTATAGGATTTCCGGCATTACGATTCCTTACGGTATCATTACGATTCTCAGGAGAATCTCCTTCTCTATAAATTTCATATTTACTATTTCTTTTTACTGTTTTAGGAGGTTTTTTACTTTCTGTTTTATTACTAAATACTTTAGCCATGACTGTATAATTTTAATTAAAAAATAAGAACAAATTTATAAAAATATACAACAAAAAAAGCAAAAAATCAATACCTTATTGCCCTATAAAGATATCAATATCTCCATCTAAGACTTCATCAACTTTTGCAGTTTCGACTTCGGTTCGATGATCTTTAACCATTTTATACGGATGCAAAACGTATGAACGGATTTGATTTCCCCATTCGATTTTCTGAGTTTTATTTTCCCTTAAACTTTCTTCGAAAGTTTTCTTCTCATCTTCGGCTTTTTTAAAAAGTTTAGCTCTTAAAATATCTAAGGCTCTTTCGCGATTCGCTTCTTGACTTCGTTCTTCTGTAGAATGGGCGGATATGTTCGTCGGGATATGAACTACTCTAACTGCGGTTTCTCTTTTATTCACGTTTTGCCCTCCTGGACCTCCTGCACGAGAGAATTCAAATTTAATATCTTTTTCAGGAATTATAAAATCACGCTCATCAAGTTTTGAAAATTTAGGTAAAACTTCTACTAAAACGAAAGAAGTATGTCGCAACTTTTTCGCATTAAAAGGAGAAATCCGGACGAGTCTATGAACTCCATTTTCATTTTTAAGTTTCTTATAAGCATAAGCTCCGGAAATTTCTACAGAAATATTACGATAACCTCCATGATCATTTTTATTTTCATGAATTAAAATAATTGGCCAATTATTTTTATTAGCATATTTAAAATACATATTAAATATCATAAGAGCAAAATCTTCTGCATCGTCTCCTCCGGCTCCCGAAACAATACTTAAAATTGCCCCGCCTTTATCGTATTTACCTAATCCTTCTTTTTTATTTTTTAGATCTTCGAGTTCTTTAATCTTTTTCTGAGCATTAACTTTATCGTTCCAAAAATCGCTGGAATTCATTTCTATCTCAATACTCTTGATCTTTTCTTCTATATTTTCATTTTCCATTTATAAATACTTTAGCAAAAAAGGTAAGAATTTGCTATAATATACATATATGCACAAAGCTGGAAAATATATTGGAGATTTAGTTTACGGAGCGAATGACGGAATCATTACGACTTTTGCTATTGTAGCCGGAGTAGCTGGAGCAAATCTATCACCTTCAGTCGTGATAATTTTAGGAATATCAAATGTACTTGCTGATGGATTCTCTATGGCTTCTTCTAACTACCTCGCTCGTAAATCTGAAAAAGATTATTTAACCAATATCGGAAAAGAAAATGAAGAAGCTCATAACCCTATCAAAAACGCTACAGCAACTTTTCTTGCTTTTATTGTGGCTGGTATGATCCCCCTTTTACCTTATATGCTCGGTATCAAAGAAAATACTTTTAACTATGCAATACTTTCTACTAGTTTAATTTTATTTATAGTAGGCTCACTACGAGCGAAAGTAACCGGTATGAACTGGATCAAAGCAGGAATCGAAATGCTATTTGTAGGAGCACTCGCTTCCGGAGTCGCATATCTAATCGGAGACGTTTTAGCAAAAATGCTAATTTAATTTTTAAAAAAGAGTATAATTAAAAAATGCAAATAGAAACACACCATAATTTTAATAAAAACTTTATTCATCATCAAAAATCTAAAGTGGCTTCGGTGTTGAAAGAAGTAGTTTTTGGGATGGAAGACGGTATGGTTTCAACCTTAGGTTCTATTACTGGTATAGCGATAGGAAGTGGTAATCAATCAACCGTAATTTTAGCTGGAAGTGTGATCGTAGCTGTAGAATCTATTTCTATGGGTATAGGCTCTTATTTATCAAATAAATCTGAAGAAGAAATGGAGGAACGTAAAATGCAAGAAGAAAAACAAGAAATAGATCAATATCCAGAAGAAGAAAAACAAGAATTATATAAAATATATTTGAATGATGGTTGGAATAAAGATTTAGCTAAATTAATGGTTGAAAATGTATCTCAAAATAAAGAATTAATGTTAAAAGAGATGGCTTTAAGAGAATTAAAGATTGTACCTGATGGTGAATCTATTTCAATTAAAGGTGGTTTTTATATGTTTTTTGCTTATATAGTGGGAGGTTTAATTCCTATGTTTTCTTATTTCTTTTTACCAATAAATAAAGCAATTCCAATATCTATAGCGATTACTTTAATAGGCCTATTTGTATTAGGAATGAGCACTACAAAATTTACTAAACAACCTATAATCAAATCAGGTTTAAGAATCTTAATTATGGGTGGTATAGCATTAGTAGCTGGAATACTCGCTGGTACTCTAATTGGAGAATAAATATTTTTCTTGAGCCGTTGGTGAGGATTGAACTCACGCTCTCCATATTACCAATATGGTGCTTATCTAATCGGAGACGTTTTAGCAAAAATGCTAATTTAAAAGTAAAAAATGTCTTGAATAATAATCCAAGACACTCTAAATTTTAATTGATGAATTTTTTTAATTCATCTTCTGTTTTTACATAGGTTCTTCCTGGTAAGGCTCCATGGTGTTTTTTTGTTTTATCAACTTCGCTTACAGGAGACATAACTCCTTCTTTGTTTTTAAAATAAAAACCTGGGCCTTGCCAATTTATACTAATAGTATTAGCCATGTATAAAAAAATTTTAAAATGAACAATACAAAAATATTATATAAAAAATATAAATTTGTCAACGTCTTGAGCCGTTGGTGAGGATTGAACTCACGCTCTCCATATTACCAATATGGTGCTTTACCACTAAGCTACAACGGCCTACCTATCGGCAAGCAGGCTAACAATACAAGATTACTATAATTTTAAGTATTTTTCAATTTTTTGGTATAATATACTTGTCGGTTTTATAAGTTTAAAATTTATTAATATGAAAAAAACATTAGTATTATCTTTAAGTATTTTATTATTAGGTAGTTCTTTAGCTTTTGCGCAAACTGATGGTACGACTACTCCAGTAGCTACTACTATAAGCTTTAATGCAAATATTGCTTGCGTACAAACTGCAGTAAAAACTAGAGAAGCAAGTATTGGGACAGCTTTTACAACTTTCTCAACTTCTATGTCTAGTGCTCTAACTGCTCGCGCAAGTGCGCTTGAAACTGCTTGGGGTACAAGTGATGCAAAGACTCGCCGTACTCTAAGAAACGAAGCTTGGGCAAATTATAAAAAAGCAAATCAATCTGCAAAATCAACTTTCAAAACAAGTAAAAAAGCAGCTTGGGACGCTTTCAAAACTGCTTCAAAAGCTTGCAAAACTCAAGTAGTAGAATCTGAATCAAACGACTCACTATCACTTTAATTGGTTAAAAAGTAGTAAACAAAAAGCATAGTTCATACTATGCTTTTTGTTTTAATTAATTTTTTAAAAGTAATTATTCAGTTGTTTGACCGTCAAAATCCTCTTGATTTTTCTCTGCTTCTTCTTTAGTGTTTCTAACTATACCGTCTTTATGATGAGCTGGGGCGTAGATAGTATACATTTTTAAATCTAAAGTATCAGAAGTATTTATAATATTGTGCTTAGCTCCGGACGGAATAATAATAGCGTCACCATCAGTAACCGTATATTCAGTATCGTTAATAATAACCTTACCTTCCCCTTTTTCAAATCTAAAAAATTGGTCATTTTCATTATGAGTTTCAAGTCCTATTTCTTCAAGAGGTTTTAGGGACATGAGAACGAGTTGCATATGAGAACCTGAATATAAAACTTTACGAAAATCATTATTTGCTAAACTTAACTTTTCTATATTATCTTTATATCCTTTTTTCATAGAGTAAGTATAACACAAAAAACCTAATGCTGCTGCATAATACTTAATTATTTTTTGCGCAAACGATTCTGACTCGGTTATTACATAACCAGGTGAGTTTCTATTTCATTTCATTCAATAAAGAAACTCCTTTCGAGCCCCGCACGGAACAAATCAATTTGTTCCTCGTTTGCGCAAATTAAAAAACCGGACAAGCCGGCTTTTTAATTTGCGCAAACGACGGGACTCGAACCCGCAACCTCTCGCGTGACAGGCGAGTGCTCTAACCAGTTGAGCTACGTCTGCGTATATTTATAACTTAAAAACTTTAACACAAAATAAAAAATATTTCCACTTTGTGGTGTCGACGGGTGGAATCGAACCACCGACCTTGGCTTTATGAGTGCCACGCTCTAACCGTCTGAGCTACGCCGACATGAAGCAAACTGCTTTGCTTCATGTCTATGGCATTACCACAAACAGAAGCATTATGGCGATGCGAGGTGATAACCGAGCCGCCATTTCTATAACTTATAACTTGTTTCGTCTATGGTATTACCACTAACAAAACAAATATTATCATTTATTCGAATAGTGACTGAAACCTGTCACGTTTCGAAGTGTTGCGGGGAGCCGAATCGAACGGCTATCTTAAGGTTATGAGCCTTACGAGATACCTTTTCTCTACCCCGCTATA
>DALYEI010000009.1:0-29089 GCA_031972685.1 Minisyncoccota bacterium
TGCGGTGTTGGTTTAGTGGTAGAACACGTCCTTGCCAAGGATGAGACAGGAGTTCGATTCTCCTACACCGCACAAATTCCAATCAAATGGAACTAAATACTAAAAACTTAATAAAGAATATACCTAAGGAGGTTTCATATGTAACAGAAACTTTAGAAAAAGCAGGTTACGAGGCTTTTTTAGTTGGTGGATGTGTTAGAGATCTTATTTTAGATAGAAAACCTAAAGATTGGGATATTACTACTAATGCTACTCCAGAAGACATAGTTAAATTGTTTGAAAAAACTATTTATGAGAATAATTTCGGTACCGTTGGTGTTTGCGTGCCCGTCCGAAGCGTAGCGAAGGAGGGTGTTACATATGAAACAGAAAAAGTCTTAAATAATGATGTTTCACGTGGCACAATAGGAGATAATGTTAAACACTTGCCCGACGAAGCTTTAGCAAAGGTGGGTGAAACAAAATACGAGATTATAGAAGTTACTCCTTATAGAATTGAAGGAGAGTATAAAGATTTTAGACGGCCGGAAGAGGTAAAGTTTAGCGATAATATAGATGATGACCTTAAGAGACGAGATTTTACTATAAATGCTTTAGCTTTTCGTCCTTTTGAAAGTATGTCCGTTATAAAGGACAATTTTGAAGGATTAAAGGACATAAACAATAAAGTATTGAGAACAGTAGGGAATCCGGACGAAAGGTTTAACGAAGACGCTCTGCGTATGCTTCGCGCTATTCGTATTTCGCTTGAAATAGATTTTATTATTGAAGCTGAAACTTTAAATAGTATTTATAAAAATTCACATTTGATAGCAAATATTTCTCTTGAGAGAATTCGTGATGAATTTATAAAAATTATTATGTCTCCTAATCCTAGAGATGGAATAGTTTTACTCAAGCAACTTAATTTACTAAAATATATTATTCCAGAACTCGAAGAGGGAATTAAATGCGAGCAAGGTGGAGCGCACAAGTATGACGTATTTGAGCATTTGCTTGAAGCATTAAAGCACGCAGCAGATAAAAACTGGCCTTTAGAAATAAGGCTTTCTGCATTATTTCACGATATAGGTAAACCTCGTACTCGCAGACTTTCAAATCAAGTTGGCAAAAAGAAATATACTTTCTATGGGCACGAAGTAATCGGAGCGAGAATGGTTAAAAAAATAATGGAAAGATTAAAATTCTCTCGTAAAGAAATCGATTTAGTTTATTCACTTGTTTATAATCATATGTTTTTCTCAGATACTGAAACTATAACTCTTTCTGCAGTTAGAAGAATTATTAATAAGGTGGGTGTGGATAATATTTGGACCTTAATGAAAGTTCGCGAATGCGATAGGGTAGGTATGTCTAAAGTAGAGGCTCCTTATAGACTTCGTAAATATCACGCTATGATCGAAGAAGCTCTCCGTGATCCTATATCGGTCAAACAATTAAAGATAGACGGGAATTATCTAATAAAGGACATGAATATGAAACCTGGGCCAAGAATGGGGTATATATTAAATGTCCTTTTAGAAGAAGTGTTAGACGATCCTAAGCTCAACGAATTAGATGTATTAAAGGCTCGAGTACTAGAATTAGACAAATTAGACGATAAAATACTAGCTAAAATGGCAGAAAGTGCTAAAGAAACCAAAGAAAACCTTGAAGAACAAGAGGTTGAGAAGTTACATATGAAACATAATGTTAAGAAATAACAACGTTTCATAAATAACCTTATAAAAGGTTTCACGTTAAACATAAAAGCCTCGGTTTAAACCGAGGCTTTTGTTACTTTTTACTTCCTAGTAGCTTTTGAAGTAAGTAAGTACTATAAGGGAAGAGATTAAAGATAACTGCTATTGTGAATAGTGTTAATGAAAAAGTAGTATTATAGAAAGAAACTGGAATTGCAATAATTGCGAAAATGACAGGAATTAAAGTTCGGATTGTACTACCAACTATTTCGTAATGAGTAATTTCAGGATTTTTAATATGCGGAGAATAGAAAACGTAATGACGCATATAATATAGAGTAAGTCCAATAATTATAATATTAAGTCCGAAGATTAAAATAGCTAATTCATTATTACTATAATGGCCTAAAATACTTGCTGAAAACGGTACCAAAGAAACAAACATAAAGAAAATACCGTTTATATTCATTAACGTTGTGTCTATGTTTTTTGCATAAACTGAAATGAAAAAATGATGAGCTCGCCAATAAGTAAAAAGTAACGCAAATGAAAGTATATAACTTAGGAAAGATGGAAGCAGATTTTCTAATTCATACCAAAGTCTAGTATTACTAATATCTCCTAAATAAGTTGGTAATTTTATTTCAAAAACTAAAATAGTCATAACGATAGCAAATATACCGTCGGCTAATGCGTCTAAGCGATTTGATTTAAGCATATTTAGATTATAACACAGAGGGTTTTAGGTAATCTACTCTTCTTAAACTTTCTATAAATTCAATAATGCGTTCTTTTTGCTCTGTATTTTTAGGGTAACGAGCAATAAAAGATATTCGAACTATAACCTCACCTTTTTCATTATAATCATAATTCATCTTGTATTTTATACCTAAGTATCCTTTGAAGTGACCTACTCTTTCCCAAGAACGTGAAGGCAAATTTTCTTCTAAGAAATTGCGGACTTTGTTAAGCCAGTTTTCAAAATCATCTTCAAATTTCTCGCGAACATAAACCGCAGTTAATACTACTCTACGATAGTCTTCGATTTTGAGTTCTTGAATTTCAGTTTTCTGACTTGCGAAAAACATATTTGGAATACGGTGAAGTTTGCCGTTGTATTCGCCGTCTTCGTCTTTACCTGCGACCGCTACGTAGAGAGGATTGATACGCACTATTTCTCCTAAGATTTCGTTGTTACGTATATCGTCTCCGATTTTATAAATTGAAATAATATAAAAGAAAGAAATAAAAGAAAAGATATAATCACGAAGCACTATAATAATAGTACCGGCAACGATAGCGAGCACTGAGAAAGTTTTAATATCGAGAGAAATTATAATAATTGCCAAGATAAATAAAATCCCAACAATCCGAGCACTAAAGATTTTCTGATCTTCGCGATAATACTCGATCCAGATTTTTTCCATATCTTCGAAATCCTCGACGTGCTTCTTGTTATATTTATATTTAGAGCGGATTTGCTTCTTTTTAAGGCGTAAGAATATTTCAAAAAGAACCAATAATATAAGTGCACCAATAACTAAATAATTTACAAGAGTTAAATTTTCTAAAACCTTTTCCATATTTTTAATATAGCATAAATACAGTAAAATAATAAAATTTTAGTTATGATATAATCATGTTATGACTATTGGAATTTTTGATTCAGGTTTAGGAGGACTCGTTATTGCGCAGAGCATAAAAAAGCTTTTGCCGGAATATAATTACGTATATTTAGGAGATACGAAGAGGGTTCCGTATGGCAATCGTTCTCACGAGACTGTTTATGAATTCACTTGTGAAGCTTTGAAATACCTTTTTGAAAAAGAGAATTGTAATTTAGTAATAATTGCTTGCAATACTGCGTCTGCGAGAGCTTTGCGAAAAGTTCAGCAAGAATTTTTGCCTAAGTTTTTTCCTAATAAAAAAGTCTTAGGAGTTTTGATACCGACTGCAGAAGTAGTTAAAGATTATAAAAAGATCGGCATAATCGCTACCAAAGGCACTGTCGGTAGTCATACTTTTGCAACCGAAATTAATAAATTAAATCCGCGTGTAAAAGTTTTCGAACTTGCGACGCCTTTACTCGTCCCACTTATCGAAGAAGGGGAGAATAAGCTTGCGATACCAATACTAGAAAAATATTTGAAACCTTTACTTGCGAAAAATATCGATGTGCTTGTTTTAGGTTGCACGCATTATCCAATACTTAAAAAAGAAATTCGTAAAATAGTTGGTAAGAATATAAAAATAATTTCTCAAGACGAAATAATTCCTAAAAAACTAAAGGAGTATTTAGCTCGTCATTCTGAAATAAAGCTTTCCAAAAAGGGAAGTATGAAAATTCTTTTTACTGATATAACTCCGACAGTAGAAGATTTATCTTTCAAATGGTTTGGCAAAAATACTAAAATCTCTTTAGTAAAAATAGATAATTAAAACTCTAAATAAATAGGGCAGTGGTCGGAGCCGGGATATTTTGTAAGCATGCCAGCGTCTTTGATCTTAGGTTTTAATTTTTTATCTATAAAGAAATAATCAATACGCCAGCCGACGTTGCGTTCGCGAGAACGAGTTTTCTGATCCCAATAAGTATATACGTCTTTCACGTCTTTATTTTTCTCTCGCCAAATATCTATAAAATCATTTTTGATTACTTTGTCGATCCAAGCACGTTCGATAGGCAAAAACCCAGTATTTTCAACGTTATCTTTCGGACGAGCGAGGTCTATTTCGGTATGAGCGGTATTTACGTCTCCGCAGAAGATGACTTTCTCGCCGTTCTTGCGAAGCTTAAGAATAAATTTTAAAAAGGCATCGTAGAATTTTAATTTATATTCTAATCTATGAGGACCTTGCCCGCCGTTCGGATAATATCCAGTAATCAGAGTAAAGGTTTTAAATTTCGCTACTAGAATACGTCCTTCTTGATCAAGTTCTTTAATCCCTATGCCTTCGGATATAGAGATAGGTTTTTCGCGGGTATAAATAGCTACTCCGCTGTAGCCTTTGCGAGTTTTAGAATGTGAGAAAAAAGAATGATAGTTTTTATAATCACGAAATTTTTCAGGGATTTGCTCGCGTTCGGATTTTGTTTCTTGAAAGCAGACTATGTCAGGATTGTATTTTTTAAAAAGAGGTTCGAAATTGCCTTGCTTGATAGTGGCGCGAAGACCGTTCGTATTCCAAGAAATTATTTTCATAAAATATAGTATATCATAAAATATTTAATTAGCTCTTCTCAAAATGCACACATAATTTTCTGTTGAAAATTTGCTCTGCTCGGTCCGTCGACCTCCGCAAGGCATTTTTTGAAGACTAATTAAGTATTAAAATTTCGGTTATTTTTTGCCGTGAAACTTCTTGTGAACCTCGAGAAGTTGCTTATCGGTGATGTGAGTATAGATTTGAGTCGTGGAAATATTTGCATGCCCGAGCATCATTTGCACTGAACGTATATCAGCTCCATTGCCGAGTAGATTAGTAGCGAAGCAGTGACGAATAACGTGCGGAGTAACCTTTTTAGAAATACCGGCTATTGTAGCGTACTCTTTAACTATTCTCTCAACACTACGACGAGTAAGAGGTTTACCTGGTTCTAACTTATTATTCTCTTTTTTAACTTTAGTATTTTCTTTCGGAACTTTAACAAAAAGAGCTTCTGAAAAATCTTTACGTAAAGCGATGTATTTTTTTAAAGCTTCTTTCGCATCAGGAGAGATAAAAACTACGCGGACTTTACCTCCTTTACCTCGAATCGAGAATTGATCAGAATTTAAATCTATATCTGAAGTAAGAGAGCAAAGTTCAGATACACGAAGCCCAGTAGAAAAAAGTAATTCTAAAATCGCTTTATCTCTGTAAGCTTTTAATCCTAAATTTTTTGGATTAGATAAAGGAGCTTCGAGTAAACGAGCGAGTTCATTCGAGCTAATTAAATCAAGATTTCTCTCGCCGATTTTTGCAAGTTCGATTTTGTCAGCAGGGAGAGCTTTAATATCTCGTTTAGCTAAATATTTAAGTAGCATGCGGAGTGCTATCATGTAGTAGTTTTGAGTTTTTTTAGAAATAGTTCTACCTTCTAGTCTTTTCATTCCGTAGTGAGTTGCGTATTGACGGTTGAGCCAGACGCGAAAAGAACGAATATTGTCATCATTAATATCAGAGACTTTAGTCCATTTCCCGACTTCAATAATTTTAGATAAATATCTATCATAATTTTCAATAGTTTTAAGACTTGAGCCTTTTTCGATTTCTAAATATTCTAGGAATTGTCTTTTTAAGTTTTCTATCTCACTAGCCATCTATTAATTCTAGCATTTTATAAACGTCGCACAATATTTTAAAAATTTGGTAAACTCTGTCGTTTGGGAACAATGGAGCAAATAAAAAAACGGAAAGATTAATTTTTCTTTCCGTTTTTATTTTTTAGCAGGATTTCATCCTGCCAGGTCTTCCACCAGGGTGCCAATTTGGGCCAACCTGTTTTTATTAATTGAATAATAAATAAACTTGCCGTGTCTTTCTGTAATAACTACCCCTGCTCTTCGCAAGATGGCCAGATGTTGAGAAGCGACTGATTGCTCCAATCGTAACCTGATATAAATATCAGTTACTGTTAGTGTTTCACCATACTCAAGTAAATCAATTACGCGTTGACGCAGTTTATGATTGACTGCACGTAATACCAGTACTGCTTTTCTCAAATCGGAATAATCGAGCTGGATTTCCTTGTCTCCTTTCCTTAAGGTTAAGGTTTCATTTTTCCTATTTCTCATTGTTTTCTTATTTAATGAGTTTATTAAAAGTACATATCATTTATATTAATAACATAAATATCAAAATAAGTAAAGGATTTTATGAGAAATGATGAGAAATGACAGGGCAAGCCCGAGCACTTATGTATAAGTGCTCGGGCTTGCTTTTTTTCTAGATTTATGCTAGTATATAAATATATGTTAGCAACAAAGAAAAAATCAAAGGTTATCAAGAACCACCAAATCCACGAAAAGGATACCGGTTCTTCTCAAGTGCAAATCGGGATTTTAAGCGCCCGCATTGATGAACTTGCTGGCCATTTAAAAAAGCACAAGAAAGATAATCACTCTCGTAGAGGACTTATCAAGATGGTAGCAAATCGTCGCAATCACTTGAAATATTTAGAAAGAACAGACAAAGAAGCTCACGCTGAAGTTGTTAAAAAGATGAACCTTGCCTAAAGCAAGGTTTTTCTTTTGCTAATTTAATATATAATATAATCATGTTTAATTTCGAGACATCTAGAGAAAAATATTTAAAAGATGGAAAAAATAAGACTCCAGCAGAGGTTGCATTAGCAAGGTATTCAAAAGCTACAGGTGCTAATGCTGAAAAGCCTAAACCTCAAGAAAGAGATTTTTTTGATATTTATCCAGAAGACTTATATGCAGCTTTAATAAAAGAAACTTTGGAAAAAGAATTAGATTTATCTGCTAAAAACGGTTTTGGTTACAATTATAGATTGTTGTCCCACTACGAACAATATTTACTTTTTAAAGATGAATTTTATGAAACCAAAGAAGATAAGATGATTTTGGCCGACCTTAAGAAATCTTTAAGAAAAAAGTTAAATATTGATACAAATAGTTACTTTTTAAATGAATATTTAAAAGCTATTTTAAACAAAACTGTAGATTTAAATAAATTTAATCAATGGACCAAGCCTTTTCTTATTCAGCCTGACAAATATGCTATCATTAAAGGCGATACTATTTATTTAACAGACAAAAGCAAAGAAGAAATCGATAACTTGATTAATGAAAGAAATACTAATTATCAAAATACTAAACTTGATTTAGAATTAATTAAAAGTTTTAATCTAAAGTTGGGAAAAGAAGATTTTTTATTAGGTAATCAAAGTCATAGTGATGATTTTAATAATCAGTTGAATATTTATTCTGATTTATTATATACAGAGTTATATAAAGATTTTGAAAAAGATTTTGGTATTAAGATTGTTGATTTATCTATTAAAGAGCAATTTCAATTTATAACTTATTTACAAGATATCAATTATAAAAAAGCTAAAGATATTAAAGATTTTACTAATAAATTTGGATCTGTTGCTTTTAAAACTTTTCTCTCTATTGAGCACGGAGGTAAAGAGATGGGTGATAAAGTTATAACTTTATCAAAAAAATTACCTGAAGATATAGCAAAAAAAGTTTTCACTAAATATAGTGAATTAATTTCAAGCTTAGATCAAGAATTAACTTCAATTAAAGATAAATTAAAAACAGAAAAAACCATTACTAAAGAAGATGAGTTAGCTGTAAGAGACAATTTTTTAAATCGCGCAAAAAATGTTTTACTTAAAGCTTTTGATAATTTAGACAATGATCCTTTAAAACTTATTGAAGATTTAGATAAGATAAATTCAGACAACTTATCTATTCTTTCTATTTTCCAATCTTTAAAAAATACACAAAATTTAAAATTCGAAGATCTTAAAGATTTTCAGTTTTATCTAACTTATAGCTCGACTGAGTTTATTACCTTTGAAGAGTTATCAGAAATGGAAAATATTATTGATAAAAATTATCAAACTAATCCAGAAATTTTAAAAATTATTAAAAATTCTTTAACAAATAGAGTTTTGAATGGTTATAACTGGGTTGATGTACCGATACTTAAATACAAAGGCAAGATAGTAGCTTTTTGTGCTTTAGATTTTGGATTTTACAAAGATACTCCAGATTTTTCTAAAAAAGTTTATTTTAATTCGTTTAATGTTGATCCTGATTTTGCAAACGGAGAAATCGGGCAAGCTATGTTAGATAGAGTTCTTAATCAAACTTCCTTAAAACAAATTATTGAAGCAGATTGTAATGCTGTTTCTAAAATAGGTGCTCATTATATAGAATTCGGTTTTTTTGCAAAAGATTTCTATGATTTTCATGGTTGGCCTAGTTTTAAAATAGAAAGAAATAATAAACTTATACCTGATTTAATTGGTAAAAATTTATCTAATCAAGACATAATTGATAATTCTGATTTAGGTTTTATCGAAAAAAATAATAAAAAAGCTTTTCTTTTTAAAGAAAAAAAACAAGAAGATTTTATAAAATATTTTCAAAAATTAGAAAAAGAAAACAAAATTGTAACTCGATATTTTTATGATAAAGAAAGCGGTTTTTGGTATTTAGTTATTGAGAATTTTGTTGAGCTGAAGGCGTAATTTCCCATAAATGCTCAAATATAGATTTATGCATTTTGTAAATATAGGGATCTTCTAATATTACTCCTATCATTGAACCCTCTTTTAGGGTGATATATGAAATTTTATTATTATAAATTTGAATTACAGTTTCGAATTCGTTTACATTAAATTTAATAAACTTAGTTTCGGTTATATCAGTGAGATAATTTTTTATTACTTCTCTTGAATGAATAGTGTCGAGCATTAGACCTTTTTTCTTTATACCCAATTTCTCTCTTTTTTTAGAATATTCTTCATTTATTTCGGGTATATATTTTAAGATAGCTTCAAGATCCACATAAGTATATATTTCATCTTCTTTAGAAAGAGTTAAAGTGTCATATAATACTTCTTTTATTCCATCTTCTCCTTCGAAAAATCTAATATTTGGTTTTCCTGAAAGCAAATTATATTTTGAAGTTAAATTACCTAAACCCAGGTTTACTACTTCTTTTGCAAGTTCAAGGTTTTTCTTATCTCTATCCATTTTATCTAATAATATAGAAGGGTGAGCAGGGTAGAATACAGCAACGGTACCAGTACCACCTTTTTTCTCTACTAATCCCATATTTTCTAATTGCTCTAAGACTTTATAAGTCAAACCTCTTTTAATTCCAGTCCAATTTGCTAGCATAGAAGCCTTTTGAGGGCCTTTTTCTAGTAAAGCCTCATAAGTAACAGCTTGCTCTTCAGAAAGACCCGCTTGTTTTAGAATATTCTCTTCATTTAGTGAATTCATAATATAATTATATATTATTTGTTTTTGTTATGCAAATATGACAATGTTCATAACTTTTAAACCCTTATAAATTAAGCTTTTTAATACTATTTATAATAAAGTTGTTATGTATTATTGACATAAACTAAATATTATGCTATACTATACCCAGATGATAAGAAATTATCAATGTTCGTTTAAAGGAGATACCAACAGATTGATGCCCACCTCTGAACCGGAGATTACATCAAAGGGAAGGCACCTAGGCCTGTAAGCTAGGAAAGAGGAGAGAGTGAGCTGAGAGACAATCTATTGAGATCTGTTTGCACCGTAAACTGTGATTAATATAGAAAGTAAGCCGCAAACCCAAATCTATATAACACATATAAGTTTACAACCGTGTCTTGAACAATCGTTCGAGAAGACATAGGCAGGATAGAAGAGCTTAACCCACTTTTGTATCCTGAAATGTCTTTATGAAGGAGCTGTATATAGTGAGGAGACTATATACAGAGCACAAAGAGGAGAGAGACCAGATTTGTGATAAAGATAAATTCATTGAAAAGAAAATATTGTGCTGACAAAACCCCTCAATTCCCTTATCAGGGGAAGTAAGAAAAGGGTATTTGAAAGTGCAAGAATCTTCAGGAAGGGTTTCCTGAAGAAAAAATTCATTTTAAATTTTTTGGTTACTCAGGAGATTATTTATTTAGTCTCTTGCGATAACTAAAATAATTTTAGAATGAAAAAAAAATTTACAGATTTCTTTGCGAGTAATCGCAGAGAAACAGCAAGTGATGCTGGGCACACTTGCTGTTTTCAGGCGCAGGAGCAAGGCTACTGCGCCGCCCAGAACTACGAGGTGGTCGAAGACCACCTCGTAGTTAAATTAAATGACTCTAAAGAGGTGGTAATCACCTCTTTAGAGTCAAAAAAGATCTCTAATCTCCTCGCTGAGAGGGGAATTAGAGAAGAGCAGATCACCTCTATGGAGGTGATCTGTTTAAGGTCCTCTTACGAAGGACCTTGTTGCTTCTAACAAAAGCACGCAGAAGGGGTAGGGCGTTACTCGATCCAGATTTTTTAATCAAAATTTTTTTACGAAATGAGTAAAAAATATTTTGGATTCGCAATCGCGGATAGCATGTTCCCTGGAGACTGTGAGGTTTCCAGGAAATCACTATCTGTAGCTGAGGTGAAAGAATTATTAGCAAAGGGAGTAATCTCTTGTTGTAATTCTTCGCATCAAGCTACGATAGTAGCTGCCGAAAAAAGATTCGGATTAACTTTGGAAGTTCCTGAAAAGGCTCCACAAGTTAGTCTGGAATCCGGCGATGCGGTCATAGTGATGTCTGTAAGGGGCTTGCCTCGTTTACAGGAAAACCGTCACGAATATACTGATGAGGAGATTGCTTCGGCAAGCTTTGCATTCGGTATGTGGACCGTATCCTAAGAGATAGCGAAACGAGGAAGCAGGCATGCGTTATACCTCAAATTGAAAGTAAACTTTTATTAATTTTAGTTTACAAAGATGCAAAAAAATTAAATAAGGGGTTATGGGTTACATAATAAATGCCCGATTTTTAAAATTGGGCACCTTATTCAGATCATAATTAATTAAATTGTGATTTGATAGGGAATTCATTTTAATTTTTTTGGTTACTCAGGAGATTATTTATTTAGTCTCTTGTATAATCAAAAAAATGTAAAATGGAAAAAGTAGAAGAAGGAACATACGCCTCTTTCAAGGAGAAATTCTTAGAAGAGTGTTGGCGGTTAAATAAAAACCGCCAAGTACTCTATATAGACTTTGACCACGGTAGAACCGTGGTCACCTACGCCGACGAGTTTACGTTGGCGGAATGGGGGATGTATCCCCAAAAAGTATTCTGGGGCAACCCAGAACAAGTTATGGAAGAAGTGAATAAATATTCATAATTCTTCCTGTCTTTCTAAGACATTAAATTAGACGTTGCTGGCTGACGAAACGGGCCAAAATTTTATTTTCATTAAATAAATAATTATATGAAATTTTTTTCACATAATTAAATTTCAAAAAATGAAAGTAGAATTTTTTAAAAAAATTGTTACATCTGAAAAAGATTCCATGGACTTAGTTTTCCCTTTGATTTTCCAAGATCGAGGTTATCAAACTATTGATGAAATGGAAGAAAAGATGGCAAATCTAGAAAATCTCGACGACGAATATGAATATATTCGTTTTTATAAAGTAGATTTTGTAGATGATTTAGATTGGGACCTAAGAGTCCCATTTATATCAGAAATGCCATTAATTTCTGTAACTATGTACGCAGATGGAAGATTCTGCGTAGAACAAAATCCAGACTATATTTTGAGGTTTTCTGAATTTCCCGAAAAAGTAAACTCAGGCGAAATCAAGATTATTTCAAAAGAGGAATTCGATAGGCTTTTAAATAAAGCTTTGGATTCTTTTAAAAATTCTGGTAAATAGTTTCTTGTCTTTCTAAGACATTAAATTAGACGTTTCTGGCTGACGATACGGGCCAAAATACTTTTCTCATTTTTAAATTTCGTTAAGATTTTTAACTAAATTTTTTAAAATGAGTACAGAGTATAGAGGGCATAAAGCAACCCTTGGTCGTTACAAACCAGTTTCAAATTCTGAAAAAGAATTAGAAAAAATGGTTAAAGAATTTAACGATCAGTATTGGGACTTTCGCCCAAAAGGTATGCTTTCCGCAATTCAAGCCATTGTTGATTTTTTAAATACTGTTAAGGTATCAGAAGAATTGCAATGGGAACTTGAAGTATTTGGAATTGTAGAATTCCATTACGGCGGAAGGTATGAAATAACATTCAATCAAGCTTCTCAAAAGTGGGAAGTAGAATCTGAATGTTAGAGAAGGAAAACTCTTAGCGAAATAAAACCATCATAGTCCTTTATGATTTAGGCAGGGTTGCCAAAGGAAAGTGAGAGGAAATTCTCTTAGGTTGATAACCTTGAGGTTGGGTAACCTCATCGTAGAAATACGGTAATAATCAAATATCAAAAAAGAAAGGTGCGATTATTTCAAACCTTTCTTTTTTTATTCAGTTCATCTATTTTAAAAATGGTGAATTGATAGAACCCTTGACTTGCTTGCAAAAGTATTAGTCGAGGGTACAATATTATAAAGGAAACTTTAAAAACCGAAAGAAGATATTTAAAGGAGAGTCTTAGTTTTTTGTATTTTACTCTCAAAAATAAATACAAATATAATCTCTCTCCTCTCTAAGGCTATTCTTTAAGTTGGCTTAAAAACCAAATTTTCTTTCGGATTTTAAGGTTTTCTAAAATTCTATTTTTGTGAACTAGTTGACTAATATATATACTCAGTATATACTATGTATATATGGCTCAAGCAATAATAAATTTTAAAACAGATGCTAAATTAAAAAAAGATGCAAAAAAAGTCTTAGATGAAATGGGACTTAATTTTTCTATTATTTTAAATGATTATTTAAAGAAAATAATTAGTGAGCAAAGGATTGAATTTACTACTAAAGAAATCCCAAACACTCGTTTAAGAAAATCCATTAAACAAGCAAGAGAAGACTATAGAAAAGGTAAACTAAAGAGTTTTACAAATTTAGAAGATTTTGAAAAATCTTTAATGTCTTAATTTTTTATGTTTACTATTATCCCTTCAAAAAAGTTTTTAAAATCTTTTAAGAAGAAGGATACTAAAATTCAAGAACAGATTAAATTAAAAATTAGAATCTTAAAAGAAAATTCTTTCAACCCATTATTGAACAATCACAAACTTCAAGGAAACTACAAAGGATTAAACAGTATTAATATTACAGGAGATTATAGATTAATCTTTGAATATTTAGATAAAAATACAATACTTTTAATCGATATCGACACGCATAGTAATTTATATTAATCAAAGTGCTATAATATATATATGACAGTAATAAAACACAAAGAGCAAAGAGTAGGAGTATTTATTGATACTCAAAATTTATATCATTCAGCGAGAAACTTATATAATCGTAAAGTTAATTTTGGGGCGGTTTTGCGGGATGCAGTTGCTGGGCGTAAGCTCGTACGCGCGGTCGCTTACGTTATAACTACGGAAGCGGGAGATGAGAAGAATTTTTTCGAGGCTTTAACTAAATTCGGTATTGAGACTAAAACTAAAGATTTACAAATATTTCACTCTGGAACTAAAAAGGGGGATTGGGACGTGGGACTAACCGTTGATGCTATCAAGATGGCTCCGAGACTCGACTCAGTAGTTATAATTTCAGGAGACGGAGATTATATACCGCTCGTAGAATATTTGCAGACTATGGGGGTACAAGTAGAAATAGTTTCTTTTGGTAAATCAACTTCTTCAAATTTGCGAGAAGCTTGCGACGACTTCGTAGACCTTTCAGCAAATCCTAGAAAGTATTTATTAGGAGGGAAGTAATTTTAGTAAAAGAAGAATTTTAGAGCACGGATATTTTTTACTTAAAAATAAATAAGTATTTAAAATGCACGCATAATTTTCTGTTGAAAATTTGCTCTGCTCGGCTACCCGCCTGCGCAAGGCATTTAAAATACTTATTTATTTTATTTTTACTTTTAGGTAAAAAAATGCTAAAATTTATAAAATCCTTTTAGGAATTTATAAGTTAATCAGTTTGTGTTCAAACAAAAAGTAGTGTTCACCTCTTAGTGAAACAATACTGTAGTTTGAACATAAGCTCGTGTAAAACACGGAAAAAATATGCAAAAAAAAGAATATAGTATGGAGATAGGTGGCAAAACTTTAACTGCTACTTTTACTGATTTAGCTGAGCAAGCTCATGGATCAGTTTTATTAAAATACGGCGAAACTGTAGTGCTCGCTACGGCTTGTATGAGTAAAGACGCGCAAAGCGGGTTAGGGTTTTTTAATCTGACTGTGGACTATGCAGAGAAGTTTTACGCAGCAGGGAAAATCTTGGGTTCAAAATATATGCGTCGTGAAGGTAAGCCTTCTGAAGAAGCAGTACTAGGTTCGAGAGTTATTGATAGAACTTTGCGTCCGCTTTTTGATCAAAGTATTCGTCACGCGGTGCAAGTTATCGTAACTGTGCTCGCAGTAGATGATAATGATCCAACTATTTTAGGTATTAATGCGGCTTCACTAGCGCTCGCAGTTTCTAATATCCCATGGGCTGGACCAGTCGGAGCTGTGCGTGTTGGTAAATACGATAGTGAGAATTTAGAAATTAATCCTCCTTTTTATAAAAGAGGAGAGGACGTTTTATATAAATATGATCTTACTGTTTGTGGGAAATCTGGAAATGTAAATATGATTGAAGCTTCTGCAAGAGAGGTGAGTGAAGATGAATTAGAGAATGCTCTCAAAGTAGCAAGTGAAGAAATAACTAAACTTGAAAACTTCCAAAAGAAAATAGTTAGTGAAATTGGTAAAGAAAAAAGAGTAATAGAAAGTGAAACCTTAGATTCTAGATCTCTAGAATTATTCAATAAAAACATTTTACCAAAAATGGAAGCAGCGATTTTTAGCGGTCCAGGTAAAAAAGAAATTGATCTACTTCATACAGAGTGGAATAATTTATTCAAAGAATTTTATAAAGAGCAAGATCCTGAGAAGAAAAGTTTTGCGCTTGAAGATAACCTTTTCGATGAAACTGAAAACGAGATTTTACATAAAAAAGCAATTTATGAAAATAAAAGAGCAGACGGTAGAGGAATGCAAGAAGTCCGTGAACTATACGCACAAGCTGGAGGATTCTCTAGCGTACTTCACGGCTCAGGGATATTCTATCGTGGAGGAACTCATGTTTTATCAGTGCTTACTCTAGGGGGACCAGAAGACCGAAATACTATCGACGGTATGCAAATTGCTACTGAAAAAAGATTTATGCACCACTATAATTTCCCTCCGTATTCAGCAGGAGAAGCAGGACGTTTCGGGGCGACTAATCGTCGCGAAGTAGGTCACGGAGCACTTGCAGAAAAAGCATTACTTATGGTTATTCCTCCGAAAGAAACTTTCCCTTATACAATCCGCCTTGTTTCTGAATCTATGGCTTCTAATGGATCAACTTCTCAAGCTTCGATTTGTGCTTCGACTTTAGCACTCATGGACGGAGGAGTACCAATCAAAGCTCCGGTTGCGGGGATCGCTATGGGGCTCATGTATGAAGATGATAATAACTATAAAGTCTTAACCGATATTCAAGGACCAGAAGATCATCACGGAGATATGGATTTTAAAGTTGCTGGTACTAAAGACGGAGTTACTGCTATCCAACTTGACGTAAAAGTAGAAGGTGTACCTATTAAGATTTTAGGAGAAGCTCTTCGCGATGCGAAGAACGCTCGACTAAAAATCTTAGAAAGTATTACAAACGCGATTAGTGAGCCAAGAGCAGATATTTCTCCTAATGCTCCAAAAATCAAAACTATAAAAATCGATCCTGAAAAAATCGGTATGGTTATTGGTAGTGGAGGTAAAACTATTAAGGAGATCAAAGAACGTTCAGGAGCAGAAATCACGATTGAAGACGATGGAACAGTTTACTTTACCGGTAAGGGAGATTCAGTAGATATAGCTTTGAAAATCGTAGAGAGCATGACTCACGAATTTAAGGTTGGAGAAATACTAAAAGGAGAAGTTGTAAAAATTTTGGAAATCGGAGCTATTGTAAAAATTAATGATTATACAGACGGATTAGTGCACATTTCTGAGATTGCACCATTCCGCGTAGAAAATATTCCTGCTATAATAAAAGAAGGAATGATCGTACCGGTAAAAGTTATCAAAGTAGATGCTGAACGCGGAAAGATTAGTCTCTCTATCAAGGAAGCCGATAAAGATTTCTTTAAACCAAAAAGTGTTTAATTAATTTTCCCTTCTTTGCATAAAGCTACGAAGGACAATAAATATGGAACCAGAATTAAATAATAACAATAAAACTCTCCATACTTTAGCGGATGATATGGCTCTCGCTCTTGAGAAAAACGAAGGCGGTATAGTCAAGAAAATCATCGAAGAAGAAGAGCGAAAAGAAGAAGAGAAAAAGAAACGTCAACTTTACGCTATGCGAAATAAGGTTTATATAGCTTTAGCTATTTTATTTTTGGTTTTAGCTGGGGCTACTTTCTCTATAGTTTTTTTAAAAGAAAATCCTATTTCGTTTTTTATTCAAAAAAGATTTACTCCAATTATCTTTCATGAAGGTACAAAGATTGTAGATATTTCTAATAATGATAAAGAAGAGATTTTTGATAAATTAAATGAAATAATTTTAAAGAATGATTTAACTAAAGGAGAGATTTTAGGAATTTATTTACGTGAAAATAATAAAACTTTAACCTTTGATAATTTTTTAAAAAAAATTGAATCACCTTTTATTTATTCACCAGGAACTTTCCAAGATAACTTTTTATTAGGTGTTCTTAATAGGGAAGTAAAGGTTAATCTAGAAGATAAAAAAGAAAAAGTAGATGAAGCTAAAGATCCAAAAAATATTTTAGATGATTTTGTAACTTTCTCTAGTAAAGATTTTTTTGCAAATGATAAGTTAGAATTTCTAGATAATACTAAAGAAGATAAAATGCGAGAGCTTATTGGATACTTTTTAGACATTGTAAATATTACTGATGATAAAATTCAGATTTATGGTATTTATCCTAATGAAAACAAAAACTCTAAGAATGAGACTCAAGCTAATCTTTATAAAGATTTTGGTGTTAAGATTTTCAGTGAAATGCTTAAGAAAAAATACACAGAAGAAGAATTGAAAAATCTAACTTTAGAATCTGGAATCAAAGCGGTAGGTTTAGGAGATTTGTATTTAGAAAATGAACTTGCTTCAATGAGTGAAAATGATAAGAATACCTTGATCGCTCTTAATAATGGTTTTCAATTAATTCGTAAATCTAAAGCTATTATTAATTTAGAAGATAAGGCTGATAATGAAACTCCAAAAGCCGATATCACTAAACCTCTTTCTTCTATATACAAAGAAGGCACTGATATTTTTATATTGCTTAATATTTCTGAAGGGAAAGATGTATTTACTGCTATGAGGAGTTGGGAAAATAAGATGTTTTCAGATTTGCATGATATTTTCGGAATACCACTTTCTTTAGATTCAGGCTATCTCTTAACTAAGAATTTTGAAGATTCTATTGTTCAAAATAAAAATGCTCGAATACTAAAAGACGGTAGTGGGAAAATCGTTTTGATGTATGTTTATATTGATAATGATACTTTAGTAATCACTAATACCGAAGAAGGCGCGAAAGAAATAATATTTAGAGTTAACAGCTCAAAGGTCAAGAAATAACTTGATTTAGATTTACTACGTGATATCATTTTATTATGGATAATATAAACACAAAAGAAGAATTAGAAAAAGAAAGGGATTTACTTTTATCAGAACTCAAAGATATAGGAGTTTATGATGAAGAGACTAATAAATGGCAAGCTGTACCTATGAATGATGGGGGAGAAACAGACCCCAACGATATGGCTGACAGATTTGAAGATTTTGAATCTCGAAGCGGACTCTTAGAAATCTTAGAAAGTAGATTGAAGTCAGTTAATGAAAAATTAGAAAATTTAAAATAAAAAATAATCCAAAACCTAAAAGGTTTTGGATTATTTTGTTTAATAAGGAATTTATATATGTCATTTGCAAAAGTTTATTCTGCCCAAGTTACATTATTAAAAGGAGTTATCGTAACAATCGAAGTAGATTTATCTCGAGGGTTGCATTCTTTTTCTGTTGTTGGTTTGCCTGATAAAGCAGTCGATGAATCGAAAGATAGAGTAAGTAGTGCTATTAAAAATTCTGGATATAAATCTCCAAAAGCAGAAAATAAAAAAATTATAGTTTCATTATCTCCAGCTGATTTAAAAAAAGAAGGTCCGTTTTTTGATCTCGCTATTGCTCTCGCTTATATGCTCGCGACGGGTGACATAAAATTTCAAAGTGAGAAAAAACTTTTCTTAGGTGAACTCGGACTCGACGGAACGTTGCGTAGTATTAAAGGAGCTTTACCTTTAGTCGAAGCAGCGAAAGTCGCAGGTTTCGAAGAAGTTTATTTACCAAAAGAAAATGCGATAGAAGGAGCTCTCGTCGAAGGTATTAGAATTTACGGAGCAGAAAGTTTAAGAGAAGTTGTAAATCATTTGAATGAAGAAAAGTTAGAAAAAGAAAATAAAATTTTTCCTCAAAATCAAACCGAGATTAATTATGAAGAAATAAAATACAGTATCGATTTCTCAGATATCAAAGGTCAAGAAGGTGCGAAGAGAGGACTCGAAATTGCAGCTTCGGGTGGACACAATATCGCTATGTACGGACCTCCGGGTACAGGCAAGACTATGCTCGCGAGGGCATTCTCAACTTTGCTTCCACATTTATCAAAAGAAGAAGTTTTAGAAATTACCGGTATTCATTCTATTGTAGGAATGAATAGAGGAGAGTTAGTTGTGCATCCACCTTTTCGTGCTCCGCACCATACTTCATCATACGTATCTCTTATCGGAGGAGGAGCAGTACCAAAACCAGGAGAGGTAACTCTATCTCATCGAGGAGTTTTATTCTTAGACGAATTTCCAGAATTTGAAAAAAGAGTTTTAGAAAGTTTACGTCAACCTCTCGAAGATAATATCGTATCAATATCTCGCGCGCGCGGAAGTGCGATTTTCCCTTCGAATTTTATACTCGTTGCAGCGATGAACCCTTGCCCTTGCGGAAATGCGGGATCTAAAAATAAAGTTTGCATTTGCAAACCCTTAGACCTCGATCGGTATAAAAGGAAACTTTCGGGGCCTATTATGGATCGGATCGATATTTGGGTTTCAGTATCAGATATTGATTATAAAAAGTTAGCACAAGAAAAAGGAGGAGAACCAACTAAGACCATAAAGGACAGAGTCGAAAAAGCGAGGAATATCCAAAAGGACAGATTTAAAAAACACGGTAAAAAGATTTCTCTTAATAGCGAGATGAACGTGAAGGATTTAGATGAACTTGTTTCACTTGATAGTGAAACAAGAGATTTGCTCGATATGAGTGCTACTAAGCTCGGTTTATCAGCGAGAGCCTATCATCGGGTAATCAAAATCGCTCGCACTATCGCGGACCTCGAAGGTAGCGAAAACATAAATAAAAATCATATTTTAGAGGCAATCCAATATAGACCGAAAGTAAATCTCTAGGTTTTACGGTTAATCATATATTTATATAGAGGTTTTGAGAAACCGCGTCGTTTTTCTAATTTTCAAATTTTGTTAATCAAGTTTGTAAAACATTTTATAAAACTTGTTTTTCTAAAAGTTTAAGTATATATTTATAAGGATAAAAATATTTCTGTACCTTAAAAAGATAGTGAATGAGTTGGATTATTATTCTAGCCGACTCATTAAACATAGTCGGTTACTTTATTTATTTTTTGCAAATTAAAAGAGGAGATTCTGAGCCTAAGTCAGTAAGTTGGGGTTTGTGGAGTATTCTTTCATTTTTAAATTTTATTTTTTATAGAATTATGAAAGATGATTATTACGCAGCTTCAATATTTTTTATTGATGCAGTTTGTTGCACCATAATTTTATTTTATAAATTCAAAAACAAAAATAAAAAGAAAAAAATTAAAATTCTTAATCAAGTAGATTATAAAATTTTACCTTTAGGTTTAATTTCTTTCTTTGTTTGGTGGCAATTTAAAAATGTAGGATATGCAAATATAATAATTTGTTTTTGCTACATAATTTCATTTTGGCCGACGATAAAAGAAGTTTGGAAAGATCCTACTTCTGAAAATCCTGTATCTTGGGGTATTTGCACTTTTGCATATACTTTAGGAGTTTTGAATTTGCTAGTTGAAGGAGATCTTAATATTTTAAATTATTTAGTTTACTTTGTTTTAATTTTCCTTCATGCAATAGTTGCAATTTTTGCAAAAAAGAAAGAAATTTTCGAAAGTCCAGTAAATTAATCTGTGGATTAATTTACTGGACTTTTTTATTTATCTGTTGTATTCTAATAGTGATATAAATTGATCTTCGAAAATTAAACACGCAGGTCAATTTGAAATTTTTCTAACTCTCAAAAGCTTTACAGTCATGAGAAAATTTTTTACTATTTTACTTGCTTGTTTTTTCGTTTCTAATTTTACTTTCGGGCAAGATGAAATGAAAAAAATTGATTTACTTACATATAATTCTGAAATCGGTGATTGGGACCTTGTTTTCTCATTGCCCGAAAATTTTTGCATCGATAGTATTACTGATGCATTAATCATGATTAATGGACAGGTTCCACTCCATGCTTTTGCTTCAGAGAGAGGTATTCAACTATCTCGAAGAGATACATTGAAACTCTATTCAGGAGAAAGATATTTTTTCAAACCATATTTCTTGTATCAAAATATTTGGTATACAATGCCAGGGAAGGAGTATCAAATACCTGAAATTTCTTCAAGCTTAACTTGGAAAATAAATGACTTGTATTTAAAAACTGAAGTAAGTTTTTCTAGCTATCCGGGATTAATTCCTGATACTGAAAAAAGTTATTTTTCTGTTATTGATGCAGTTACCGATTCCATTATTTATGGAGAAGTTGAAAAAATTCCTGTTGAAAGGTCTGACGGTAATCAATTCTTTGGAATGAAAGAACTTTCTTCTGTTGGAGAAGAAAAAGAACAATATGTAAATTCTGTTGTTACTTTTTCAAACCAATACGGAGAACCAAAACTTCATGTTTTGAGTTTATCCAGATTCAAAGTTGGAGGAGAGTTTACACTTTCTTCCAATATTGTAGGAGTTGGTGCAGTCACTCTTTTTTGGGGAGATAATACTCCTAGAGATTTAGAGATTATTTCTCTTGAATCAGGGCAATTGATCTTGAGTAAAGAAGTTGTTGCAGGGGAAAGTTTTTGGCTAACAGACTTACGTCCTGGTCATTATATTCTCCGTATAAATAATTTCGGACAAAAACGAATTTTAAAGATTTAAAATTTTTTTGTGTTCTCATGGTTAGACTCCTTGTCCATATGGATGAGGAGTCTTTTTATTTATAAAATTAAAATAAAATAGGTAAACAAAAAGCCCGGTCGCGTAGCGACCGGGCTTTTATCAACAGAGTAGATATTATTCTACTGCGTCTTTTAGAGCCTTTGCAGGGCGGAATTTTGCAACTTTCTTTGCAGCAACTTTAACTTGCTCTCCAGTTTTTGGATTGCGAGCCATTCTTGCAGCACGTCCTTTTACAGAGAAGATTCCAAAGCCAGCGATTGAAACTTCGCCACCTTTTTTCATAGTAGCAACGATTCCATCAAAGATCGCATCTACTACTTCTTCTGCTTGAACTTTAGTTCCACCTAATTTACCTTGTACCATTTCAACTAATGCTTGTTTGTTCATATTATTGTAGTTTTATTTAAACTTATAATCTGTTTTTCTATTTTATAAATAGAATACTCGACCCTTAAAACCTTATAAATTCTACATATACATTATATAATAATGCTTTTTTAAGAGCAATAAAGAAAAACATTGACAATTATAAAAATTATATTATAAATTATTTCATTTTTCTTAATAAAAAACGCCTTTTCGGCGTTTTTTATTGAATATTTTTTATTTTTTATCTAGCGTATTCGATAACTCGAGTTTCGCGGATCATTGTAACCCTTATTTCACCAGGGTATTTTAATTCTTGTTCTATTTTTTGAGCTATTTCACGAGCCATAAGTTTCGCTTCTACGTCAGTTATTTTCTCAGGAGTTACGAAAATACGGATTTCACGACCAGCAGCTAGAGCATAAGATTTCTCTACAGCAGGGAAGGAATTTGCTAAAGCTTCTAATTCTTCTAGTCTCTTTAAATAGTTCTCTACACTATCACGACGAGCTCCAGGACGTCCTCCAGAGATAGCATCCGCAGTTTGCACTATGATAGCCTCGATAGTTTCATAAGGATAATCTTCGTGGTGACTCTTCATCGCAGTAATAATCCTTTCATCAGCTCCAAATTTTTGCAAAATTCTCATACCGATTTCTACGTGAGTTCCTTGAACTTCGTGATCAAGAGCTTTACCGATATCGTGCACGAGGGCTCCGGCTTTTGCGATTTGAATATCTGCACCTAATTCTTCAGCAAGCATACCAGCGATATGAGCCATCTCGATTGAGTGCTGAAGTACGTTTTGACCGTAACTTGTTCTAAAGTAAAGTCTACCGATAATAGATACTAAACGAGGATCAAAGTTAAAGATTCCACATTCGTAAACTGCTTGATCTCCTTTTTCTTTGATAATCTTATTTATATCTTCACGTGCTTTTTCAACTAATTCTTCGATGCGAGCAGGTTGAATACGTCCGTCTAAAATTAAGTTCTCAAGAGCTAAGCGAGCTATTTGACGGCGAACTGGATCGAAAGATGAGATCACTAAAACTCCAGGAGTATCGTCTACGATAAGTTCTACGCCGGCTGCACGTTCAAAAGCACGAATATTACGTCCTTCTTTACCGATGATTTTACCCTTGATTTCATTGTTCGGAATAGTTACACTCGTAACCATAAGTTCCGCTGCTGTACTCGAAGCAAGTCTTTGCACAGAAGTAGCAAGAATATCTTTCGCTCTTCTTTCTAATTTTTCTTCATTAGAATTTTCAAGTTTCATCATACGAACAAGGATATCTTCTTCGTATTTTTTCTCGATTTCACGCATTAATTCTTCTTTTGCGTCTTCGATTGAAAGTTTTGAAACTCTTTGTAATTCAGTTAATTTTTCGTTTTCTACGTTTTGAATTCTCTCACCGATCTTTTTTAATTCTTCAGCTTTTAGTTTAAGGCTTTCTACTTCCTTATCTATTTCAGCTTGACGAGAATCTAATAATTCGTCTTTCTTAATAAGACGTTTCTCAGTTTCTTTGAATTCTTCGACTTTATTTTTTTCTTCTTCTTCTATCTTTGCTAACTTCTCTTCAGATTTAGCTTTTGCTTCGTCTGTTATTCTTTGAGCTTCTTCTTTCGCACCGATCATCATTTGCTTGATGTCGATTTCGATAGAGCGTCTTTTACCCAAAGCAATAATCAAACGAAGGTAGTATCCGACTACCACGCCTAAAAAGAGCGCTATTGCTCCTATTAGAATTATTGTTGTTAAACTCATAAGCCTTGTAATCACGGCTCATAAAAACAAGCCACTATATTTGCGGTTTTTTATCTTTTACCAAAGAAATATTAATTTTTTTACCTAAAAAATTTACTTGAAACAACATATATATGGGATATTCCTACAAACCGATCGAAAATAATTTTTAAATATTGAACACTTTTACTATAACAAAAATACCCCTAACTGTAAAGTTGGGGTATTTAATAAAGAATTGACACTTTTTATAAAATATTTGTTATAATTTAGACATTATAAAGTTATTAATTTATTTAAGGTTTTTATGATTAAAAAAATATTATTAAGTCTTGCATTATTTGGATTTGTATTTGGTAGTCCAATCCTTGCAAATGCACAAAGTTTTACAAATCTCAAAGCACAACTTTTTGATTTGAGTAGTAAGATAGAGAATTTTAAAAAGGTAGAAAGTAGTGGAGAGGTGTTGGGGGCGACGTCATCTTATGATCTTTCTTTTACAGCAGAAAAATACAATGTTCCTTATAATGGAGCTACTAAGTTTTGGTGGATTGTTTCACCAGCAGCACAATCTTGCATAGCATCTTCAAGCCATAACAATTATCAATGGGATGGTTCTAAAAATCCAAATTCAGGACCATATGGAGCGGGTCAAGCAATTGGTCTTTTAACCCAAAATGAATCTTTCCATTTAGAATGTACTTGGGCTGATGGTACCAAGAAAAAACAAACTATATTTATTCAGATTGAAGATAATCTACCTAAAATAACTTTTACAGCAACTCCTTCTTTGTTTCCTTATAGTTCAAATGATTCAACTACTTTAGCTTGGAGCACTACTCAAGCCACAAAATGTTCTTGGGGAGGTGATGATATAGATGATGATCAATGGAGAATCCCTAAAGATAAAGGTCTTCAAGGAAGTAAATTAATTACTGATTTAGATAGATCTGCTTGGTTTAAGATTAATTGTGAAGGACCAGGTGGATATAAGTCTGCAGAAGTGAGAGTAGAGTTTATTCCTGATATTAAATTTACGGCAAATCCAACCACTGTTCCATATTTAGGTAACACGACTTTAAATTGGAATGCTGATGAGGTTTACGCAACTAATACTGGCCAAGTTTGTAAAGCATCAAAAGATTGGTCTGGAAACAAACAATACAAAGGTTCTCAAATAATTTCTGGTATTAAGAATGATAAAACTTTCGTATTAACTTGTTACTCTGCCTCAGGTACAGAATATTCCAAATCCGTAACAGTTAAAGTAATAAGACCAGACGACAAAGATAAAACTCCAACAGAACCAGTGCCAACCGGAGGTAATAATACAAATATAGTAAGTAATTCAAACACTAATAATATTTGTAGTTTTACCTTCACTAAAGATTTAGCTTATGGATCTAGTGATTCTGTGAAGAATAAAGACGTATCTCTAATGCAATCAGTTTTAGTAGATGAAGGATTACTTTCTAGTAAAGATGCTACAGGTAAATTTTACTCTGTAACTCAAACTGCTTTAAAGAAATTTCAAAAGAAATACGGTTTATCTCAAACAGGTAAGGTTGATCAAAAGACTCGGATTAAATTAAACGAATTGTTCCCGATATATTGTAATCAATAAAATCTAAATTAAAAAATCCTCATTTATTTGAGGATTTTTTAATTTCTTTATTTTGTAGGTTTAGACTTTGTAAATATTTCATCAATTATACCGTACTTCTTAGCTTCTTCAGAGTCCATATAGAAATCTCTTTCTACATCACGCTCTATTTGAGCAAGACTCTTACCAGTATTTTTCGAAAGCATTTTGTTTAAAGTATCACGAGTTTTAAGTATATGCTTCGCACTTATTGCGATATCTGTCGCTTGACCTTCAACGCCACCTAAAGGTTGATGAATCATAACTTCAGCATTTGGCAAGATATATCTTTTGCCTTTCTTTCCAGCAGAAAGTACTAGTGCTCCACCGGATGCAGCAATCCCTACGCAGAAAGTCGCAACGTCAGGGCGTACGTGATTCATAGTATCAATAATTGCTAGAGTAGAAGTAACTGAACCTCCTGGGGAATTGATATAAAGATAGATATCTTTCTTTGGATCCTCAGATTCTAGGAATAATAATTGAGCTATTATTAAATTTGCACTATGATCGTCTATCGGTCCTCCAAGGAAAATAATACGTTCACGTAATAAACGTGAATAAATATCATAAGCTCTTTCTCCGAATTGTGATTTTTCTATAACGGTTGGGATTAACATAAAATAGTTGTAAGTTAAAAGTTTATAAAGTTATTAAATCGACTATTTTTGATCTTCTAGGAATTGGAAGATTTTTTCATTGGTTAGGATATTTTCAGCATAAATGCGAACTTGATCTTTATCAGCATTTTGATAATGCTCCATAATATGAGCAACTTCTTGTTCAATTTCTTCTGCCGGTGCAACGATATTTTCTATTTTAGCAATTTGATTTAAGATTAAACCTAATTTTGCTTTTTTCTCTCCGTCTTTACTAAATTCCACTCTTAAATCTTCGACTGTTTTATTTAAATGTTTTAAATAATCTTCGAATTTCATTCCCATAGAAGCAATATCCGATTCCATACGAGCTAGGATTTTATCAGTTTCAATTTGAGTTAAGATTTCTGGAACTTCTACTTCGGTATCTTCAATAATTTTCTCAACTATTTTTAATCTTTTTTTCTCGCGAGCTTGATTAGATTTTTCTAATTCTAAATTAGCTTTAAGTTTTTCCATAAAATCTTTGGTATTTTCAAAAGGTCCCATAGCTTTCACAAATTCATCGTTGAATTCTGGCAAATTTGCATCTTTATTTTCTTCTATTTTTTTAATTTCTTCTTCTGTAAGTTTAGTCATATCTACCTTCGGAGCTCGAGAACGACGAATATCTAAAATAGTATTATTTATCTCTTCTTCTGATACAGTGATTTCTTCTTCTTTTTCACTATTGATTTCTTTAGAGGTTTTTTTGTAATCACCTAATTTTACTTCTGGCATAACGGTCGCGGTGATTTTAAAACCGAGGGGATTTTTACGAGCAAGTTTAGTGATATTTAGGTTTGGTTGACTGATAACGTCTAATTCTACTTCTGAAAGGATTTTTGGATATTCTGCACTGATTGCAAGTTGCGCCATCTCTTCTAAGATAGTACTTTCAGGAATTTTAGAAATTAAAACACTTTCTGGAACTTTACCCTTACGAAAACCGTCTAATTCTACGTGCTCGCCTATATTCTTTAAGGCTTTATCATAAAACCCTTCGAAAATATCAGCATCTATTTGCCCTTCAATTTCTACTAGGCTTTTTGGTAATTTATTAATTTTTAAGTTTGTTTTTGTAGTCATATTTTTTAGTTTATATATCTTTTGCCTTTTTGTCAAAAAATCCTCGTTATTTATAAAATTAACGAGGATTTTTTTGAATTTTATTTTTTATAAAGTTTTATTGTAGAGTGTCTACGTTTACTTCTGCACTTGTATCAGTATTTCCTAAATCTTCTTCAAAAACTACAAGTTCGTTGTAAGCATTGATAACAGCACTACTTTGATCTGTGTTTTCTTCGTTAGTTTCATTTTCAGGTAGTGAAATTTCTGCTTTTTGGTTTTGCCATACATATAAACCTCCTAATACAAGAATAATGATAACAATAACAGCTCCTATAAAAGCTCCATTTGATTTTTTGTCTACGTTTGGTTCCATATTTTTTAAAAAGTTAAATTAATAATTATTGTGTACTTGTACTAGTTGTAGTATTAGAAGATGAATTAGAAGTTATGCTATCATCATTTGATTTTTCAGTTTTCTCTACTTCTACTTCTTTAGCTTTTGGTTTGATGCCTTTCGCTTTGATTGCTTCTTTTAAGTTTTTAACTGCACTTTTGATATTCTCATGAGCTTCTTTTACTAGAGTTTGAGTTTCTTTAGTTAAAGTTCTTAATTTATCTTTTTGTTCTTTGGTTAATTCGTTAGTAGAAGTTGCAAGAATAGTATTCATTTCAGCAACTTTAGTTTTTGCACTAGCTAATTTTTCATCAACTGTTTTAAGATTGCCTTCTGCAACAGTTGTATCTACTCCTAAAGCTTTAACTTTAGTGATTTGAGCGTTAATTCTATCTTTGTTTTTAACAACATTTTCGATAACAGAATCAAATCTCTTCAAAGCTTGTTCACGACCGTTGATACGTTCTTCTTTGATTTTTGCTTTTAATTTATCTTTTTCGTTTTTAACTGATTCACGAAGAGCTTCCATTTTGGATTTAGCTTCTTCGCGAAGAGTTTCGAATTTTTCTTTGTATTCTTCTTTCTCTTCTTTGACTAACTCTCTTTTTTCTTTTAATTCATTCTTTTTATTTTCAAAATCTTTAATTCTTTCCTCTTTAGTTCGGTTGTCAGGGAAAGGATTAGAAGTTTCTTCTGCGAAAGCTACTCCACTAGATAATAATAAAACGAAAATAAACGTTAATATACTATATTTTTTCATAAATTTAAATGTTAAAGTCTTATAATACGACTTAGCTTAAGTATAGCATATATGCTTTTAGAGTTATGCACAGAGAAAACAAGAGAAAACAAAAGGCCGGCGCCTTTGGCGCCGGTCTTTTGTTTAATTATTCTTCAAATTTAGGTAAATATAGTTCTTGATATCTATTTGCACAATCCTTGATAACTTTAATAGCTTCTTCTGTATCATGGAAAGTTTCTACTACTCCGGTACCTGGCTTTTTTAGAGCTTTATAATTTTCCCAGTAATATTTAGTTTCTTTTTCCCAGTATTCTCCTAAGTCTTTATAAGATTTAATATGGTCTGATCTTTTATCGTCATTTAGAACTGCGATGATTTTATCATCTACTTCACCTCCATCTACGAATTTCATCACTCCGATAATACGAGCTTCTACTAAAGATCCCGGAACTAAAGGTTCAGTAATATTTACGATTTCTACGTCTAGGGGATCTCCATCATAATCCCAAGTCATAGGGATTGCTCCGTATGTAAAAGGATAAGCTAAAGAAGAATATCCAACACGATCAAGTTTAAGTTGACCGGTTTCAGTGATAAGTTCGTATTTATTAATACTACCTGCTGAGACTTCTACAATTACGTTTAATACTCCTTCTTCTTCGTTTGCAAAAGGAGGCAAGACGTGAAGCAGGTTAAGCATATATTTTGAAGGTTTATGATTTATGTTTGCCATATTTTTTATTAAATTAAATAATAAAGATATTATATCAGAAATTAATTTTCTTCTGTATCTTCTGTTGTTTCTTCACCTCGAGTTTCTTCTAGA
>DALYEI010000010.1:0-20970 GCA_031972685.1 Minisyncoccota bacterium
TAACGGTTAGGACACATCCTTCTCAAGGATGGAATCAGAGTTCGATTCTCTGTAGAGTCACAAATAAAAAAAGCCCAATAATGGGCTTTTACGGTTTTAGTTAGTTATCTTATTTCATTTAAAGAAAATTCACCTCCGCTATGATTTTCTTTAATCACAGCCTTGATTTTTTCTTCTAATTTTTTGATTAAATCAGCATAATTTTCTTCAATATTTGATATTGAAATTATGCATTTAGCCATTTTATTGCGGCCACCAAATGACAAGATTTCTAATTTCCCTTCAGGGTTTTTAATTTTGAAGTTCGGCAAACAACAAAACCTACCGTTTTTGTCATTTACCGTTAATCCGGCGATGAATTTTGATATAATCTCCATTGGATTTATTGGGTATGAACCCGTTACCTTGATTTCTAATTTTTTCCTCATGATTATGGTTTTTTAATGAAATTAACAATGATTCATTTTAGATAATAAACCTTTTTTAAAAAAAGTCTAGTTTTTAAAAAAATAGCCCCTCCGTCTTTACGAAAGGGCTCAATGCAATAGTCAATTCAATTCCCAATGAGGAACTAATTTTTGGGGTTTTATGCAAACCCCGAGTGTTTTTTGGAGCTGGTAATACCAAGCTCTTTTTTTAAGGCTCGGAGATTGCCTTTCTCCATATTTATTTGGCCTGTAAGCTTAACTCTTGCTTGACCGCTAGCGTCCGCTCTTTGAAGTTGTAGTTGTCGAATTGATTCTTCAGCTCGAATAACAACATCTTGATGATTTTTATCCATTTTCACAAAAATTAAATTGATTTTATAAATATAAAAATAAAAAGGTTTTTGGGATGTTTTTTTACAAAACACTAAGGTGGTAGTATCATGGTAATTGATTTAAAAACCTAAGCTATTTGTAATCGCTTTCGGTTTTTTTTGAAAATACTTTTGGCGAGAGAATAGGGTCTTAACCCTAAAATTTCCCAGTAAATCATTTTTCCTGTATTACGACAAAGGTAAGAACCCTCATCTTTAACTTTCTTGCCTAATATAGCTTGCGCTAATTGGCAATTTACAGAAACACTTGCACTTTTACCAATACAAGCAGCATCGATGAAAATCTCTTTAAGTTTATTGTTTACTAAAACTAGGGCTCCACTACCCAATAAACATTTTTCAGATTGATCTTCGATCTTTGCCACAGGTGCTTTTAGTAATTGAATAGTTTCTACCGCTTCATTATGAAGAGATATAATTTTATTCTTAAATTCTTGAAAAGTTTGAGAGTGTGGATCTGTTACACCCATATCTTCTTCAAGGTCTCTTTTTTCTTGTAAAATTTTCTCCAATTTCTTCTGAAGAAATTTATAACTGTTTTCTGGTATAGCCTTGATATTCATGCTATGAAATGTTTTTTTTGTGTAAATAAAAATTTCGCAATTATGTTTATAGGATTTTTTTATTTAAAAATTTTAGGGAGGTAAAATCATTTCTGTAATTTTTAATTGTTAGTAAATAGGAAAAAAGTTCACCGAAGTGAGCGAAATGCTTTATTTCAATGAACTATACTTAATTAAAGATTTTACAACTTTAGAAATTAAAGTCAAACGAGTTATGCACTTTTATTAATTATTTACTTAATATGCTAAAATAGAAATCTATGAAAATATTATACAGTTTTTTGAAGAAATACTGGAAGTTTTGCTTTTTAGTTCTATTCTTAGCTTCTATTAATCAAATCTTTTCTCTTATCGATCCACTTATTTTCCGTCATATTATTGATGATTTTGCTAATAAGCCTCTCGATTATTCTAGTGCGGAATTCTTCTCTGGAGTTATAAGACTTCTCTTTATTGCTATTGGTGTAGTTTTCGTATCTCGAGTAGCGAAGAATTTTCAGGATTATTATCTTAATATGGTAACTCTCCGCGCTGGAGCAGATATGTATCAAGCTGGGGTGAAGCATTCTTTACTACTACCGTATGAAGTTTTCGAAGATCAGAAAAGCGGAGAAACTTTAGGAATATTACAAAAGGCTCGAACTGATGCTGAGAAATATTTAAATTTACTTATTAATATTGTCTTTATTTCATTTATCGGTTTTATTTTCGTAACTGTTTATGCTGTTACTGTCTATCCGCCGGTAGCCATAGTTTACGGACTTACGATACCAGTTATCGGAGGACTTAGTTATTTTCTAACTCGTAAATTAAAAAAGATTCAAATGAAAATCGTAGGTGAAACTACCGCTCTCGCAGGTTCGACTACGGAGTCTCTAAGGAATATTGAACTTGTAAAAAGTCTCGGTCTAGCTGATCAAGAAATAAATCGACTTAATAATACGACTGATAAAATAATGCAACTCGAATTAAAGAAATTGCGTTATGTTCGTAGTATTAGTTTTGTGCAAGGTACGATGATTAATCTACTACGTAATGCTATTTTGTTATTTTTACTTTATTTAGTTTTTAATCAAACAATATCTTTCGGTCAATTCTTCTCACTTTATATTTATTCTTTTTATATCTTTGGACCGTTGCAAGAAATCGGTACAGTGATAACTGCTCACAGAGACGCTGAAGTTTCTATGAAAAAATTTCAAGATATTATAGATACTCCGATAGAAGTAGTTCCGAATAATCCTACGCATTTAGCTACTGTAGATAAAATCTCATTTAAAAACGTAGCTTTTAAATACAAGAATGCGAATACTGAAGCCTTAGAGAATATCTCTTTTGAGATTAAGAAAGGTGAGACTATAGCTTTCGTAGGACCTTCGGGTTCTGGGAAGACTAGCTTGGTGAAATTATTGGTAGGACTTTATCAACCGCTAAAAGGAGAATTAACCTATAATAATATTTTAAGTTCTAATATTAATTTAGAAGATTTACGTTCTCAAATAGGTTTCGTTACTCAAGATACGCAACTCTTTGCCGGAACTATCCGCGAGAATTTACTATTCGTAAATCCGCAAGCGACTGACGAAGAGATGCTAGAAGTATTAAATAAAAGCGCTTGTCACTCTCTACTTGCTCGTGCTGAGAAAGGACTCGATACTACTATCGGTGAAGGCGGAGTGAAGATTTCCGGAGGTGAGAAGCAAAGACTCTCTATCGCTCGCGCATTACTCCGTAAACCTTCAATCCTTGTTTTTGATGAAGCAACAAGTTCGCTCGACTCTATAACTGAAGAAGAAATAACGACTACTGTAAAAGATTTAGGTAAAGATAAGTCACATTTAACTATTATAATAGCGCACAGACTTTCTACGATAATGCATGCAGATCGTATTTATGTATTAGAGAAAGGTAATATTAGCGAGAGTGGCGATCACGAAACGTTACTAGCGAACAAGGGACTTTATTACGCTATGTGGCGTCAGCAAATAGGCGAGAGAAACTAAGGTAAATTATGAATACTAAAAATAATAAAATTATATTAGGGATTTCTTTATTTATTCTTTTTGTAATTATTTTTTTATTTAATTCAAATATTAATATTTTAGGTAATAATCAAGTAGCAAATATTATTGATATTAAAAAAGAAGAATTACCCCCACCTAGTATTTCTCTCTTGGGTAGAGCTGAATTAAGTTTCTTAGGTAGTACTCAAGAAAGAATTACAAATATTAAATTATCTTTAGCTCGTATTAACGGAACTGTAGTGAAGCCTAACGAAGAATTTTCTTTTAATAAAACTTTAGGCCCAGTTCGAGCAAGTGACGGATTTCAAGAAGCAAATTCTTTTTTAAATGGGGAAGTAGTTTTAGGTATTGGCGGAGGTATTTGCCAAGTTTCTACTATTTTATTTGAAAGTCTTGTGAACTCAGGATTACCGATAACTGAAAGGCATAATCATACTTTTTCAGTATCGTACTATACGACTGGACTCGACGCTACGGTATCTCAATCGGGACCTGATTTAAAATTTAAAAATGATACAGGTTATGATATAGAAATTAAGGGTTATGTTACCGAGAACAATACAGCAGTATTTGAGATATATGGTATTAATGATGAAAGACAAATTTCTATTAGTAAAGCCGAAGTTACCAATAGAACTCATCTACCTGAAATCAAATATGTAGAAACTAATAATCCTAAGAAAGACGGTATTTGCGAGCATACTTCTCAGATAGGCTATAATGCAAAAGTTTTATATAGTGTTTTATATAAAAATGGTTTTAAAAATGAACAAGTTTTTAATTCTATATATCAACCTCTCGCAAGAACTTGCTTTACGTATATGAATCCTGAGACTGGTTGCACATCAACTACAATATTTAGTCCTACAACTGGGATTAAATGTGAAATAAATAATTAATTATTTATTAGAATATTCTATTGCTTTTTTTATGAATTCAATAAAAAAGTATTTTCGAGTATTTTCTATATTACTTTTAAATATATCTTCTTTATTTTGTTCTTTTTTATTTAAATCAAGAGCTAAATCTAGCCTAGTTGAACCAACTTCAGGATGCCCTTGAGTACAAATTATATTTTTCCCTAGTGTAAAAACCTCTAAACTTTGATCTTCATTTTTAGCTAAAATTTCTGCTTTCATATTATTTAGATATATGCCTTGAGCATGGTTTTCAGCAATGTATAAATTTTCTGGTAATTCATTTTGGTTTTCAGAATTTATTTTTTCTACACCACTTACTCTAAGATTATGATCTTCTTTAAATACCCAATCTATTTTTCCTCCTTTCGTATCTGCTAGTAATTGTGCACCAAAACATATACCCAAAGTAGGTAATTCTAAGGATTCAGTTTTTTCTACTAAAATTCTAGAATTCCTAATCATTTGTATCCTATATTCTTTTTCTTCATCGGTTATATATGCTTCTCCTCCAGAAAATATAACTCCGACACAATTATTTAAATCAAACTCAACAGCATTATCTTCATAAGAATTAAAAACTTTAAATCTAGTGTCTTCTTTATCGATGCCTAATGAATAGCGCATATTCGCTACTTGAAAATTTTCTGTTAAATTATTTATTCCAGTCTCTGCTTCATTTATCAATGCCAACCTGTCTTGATCAACATAATTAATATCTGGATTACGCATCATACCTTTTTCAGTTTGGTTTACGTAAAGTATAAATTTATCTTTTGGTATTTGTTCAAAATATTTCTTAGTTTCCTTAAAAACTTCTTTGGATCTTTTTAATACTTCTTGATAAACCTCTTTAAGAGTTAATTTTTGCCCATTTATTTCTAAAAAATAATTAGAATCACGCCAAAATTTATTGATTTGAGATTTTTTTTGTTCAATATTTTCATTTTGAGTATTTATAAATTCTTTCATTTTATTCTATTTCAGGTTTACTAACTTCAAGTAATGATAACTCTGGAGAAGAGCCGGTTATACGTAATACGTCTTTGTCTATTTTCTTAAGTTCTTTGTTTGAAGAATTGTAATGATTAATAACTGTGCCTAGTGCATTACCGAGTTTGCCGTGATATTCATCGTAGCTTTTTAAATGCTTACCTAAGTCTTCTACTCTTTTGATTATTTCTTTCGCACCTTCTTCTATTTGCATAGCTTTAAGTCCTTGGAGTACGGTTTGTAAATATGCAAGGAAGGAAGTAGGGGAAGTTATGATAACCTTGTATTTACCGCTTGCTCTTTGGATCAAAGTTTCGTTTTCATCTTCTTTTAATGTACCGATTTTATTAGTTATCAAATCATAATAAATAGCTTCGTGAGGTATAAACATAAAAGCAAAATCAGTAGTACCTTTTTCCGGTTGAATGTATTTTGAAGTTTCTACTATTCTATTTTTGAGGTCGTTTACGAAAATAGTTTCTAATTTTTGTTTATTGTTTTCGTCTTTTTCTTCGATCATGCGGTTGTAATTCTCGAGTGAGAATTTAGAATCTATCGGTATGATTTTATCTTTTACAAAAACTACAGCGTCGACGATAGTCCCGTCTGGGAAGGGGTATTGCATTTGATAGCTTCCAGGTGGAAGCACGTTTTTTAAAACTGTTTCGAGGTAATATTCGCCTAAGATTCCGCGTTGCTTAGGATTACGTAAAATATTCTCCAAGCTTTGGAGTTGATCCGCGAAAGAAATAACTTGCTTGTTAGTTTCGTCGAGTTTAGTTAGTCTTTCAGTGACGTCACGAATAATTTTATTAGATTCACTAGAATGGAATTGCAAACTCTCTCTAACTTGTTTATGAGTTTCTCCGATTTTATTATCTACCGTACGAGAAAGTTCGTTTAATTGAGTAAGTATTAATTGGAGTCCAGTATCATTTCCGTCTTTTTTAGGATTTTTGTTCATTATCAAATAAACAACAATCGCCCCTAATAAAATCCCTATAACAATAGTAAGTATGATTTCCATATTATTTTCCTAAATAATGTTTAAGTGTATAAATCCAATCTTCGTCTGGAGCTTCACCTTTTAATTTCTCTCCAAGTAACCATTCGAGATAACCTCGATCAATACTAGCGATATCAGCGACTTTTTTCCCAGCATATTTACCAAAATTAATAGTTTTCAGTATTGAAGGATGAGAAGAAATATCGATCATTTTTTCGATAGCTTGTTCATCGTCGCAATTTTCGTTTTCTTTGATTTTAGTTTTTAATCTATCAAAAAGTTTCTCGAGCACCATAACGTCTCCGAGTGCATCGTGCGCAGTTGCTTCAATTTCGATTTCAAGTAAATAGCGAAGATATTGCAAATTATAGCGTTCGATTTTACCTTCGGGATCAAGCTCACGCGCAACTCTCAAGGTACAAATAAAATTACTCGGAGTAATATTTTCTTTTTTGATTATCATTAGATCAAAGGGAGCATTGTGCGCGACTACTACGTTTTGGGGATTTTCGAATAATTCTTTGATTTTATTATAGTCTTTGCTTTCGCTAAACTTTTCTTTACCTTCTATCATTTTATTTGAAATATGATGCACCGCTGAAGCTTCCGGTGGGATTTTGATTCCAGGGTTATAGAGTTCGTTGAAAGTTTCGTTACTGTTTTTATAAGCTATTTGGCAAAGGAAATCGTTGTTAGTATTTCCTGTAGTTTCTGTATCAAAAAAGATAATGTTTTTCATATTCTTATTTTAACACGATGATATTAATCTAGGAAATGTGAATTTTAAAGCACGGATATTTTAAAGCTTTAAAATTCCTCGTGCTCGCTCCGCCGAGCTCGCAAGTCTTTAAAATTCACATTTCCTAGATTTTTTATAACTTTCATTTTTATGATATAATAATAGCATGTTACATGAACAAATAAAAAACGGTATTAAAGAGGCTATGATGGCCAAAGATAAGGTGCGTTTAGAAGTTATGCGAGGACTTTCAACTGCTTTTATGAACGAATTAGTATCAAAAGGCAAAACTCCGCAAGATATGCTCTCCGACGAAGAATCCTTAACTGTGATTACTCGTACTGCGAAGCAAAGACGTGATTCAATAGAGCAATTCAAATCTGGAGGTAGAGAAGACTTAGTAGAAGAAGAGCAAGCTCAACTTAAAATCTTAGAAGAATTTTTACCAACCTTGATGAGTAAAGAAGAAGTTTTAAAAATTGCAAAAGAAAAGCAAAATGAATTAGGAATTACTGATATGACTAAAAAGGGTATGCTTATGGCTGAGATTATGAAAATTTTAAAAGGTAAAGCAGACGGCTCTTTGGTTAAAGAAGTTGTTGATTCTTTGTTTTAATATGACTAGGAAACGCCTCGTAACTCATAACGGTTCTTTTCATGCTGATGATTTATTTGCAGCTGCTGTTTTAGGTTTGTATATGGATAGTAAGGGTTATGAATACGAGATAGTTCGTACTCGTGATATGGAAGTTATTAAAAATGCTGATTACGTTTTTGACGTAGGGGGAATTTATGATCCTAGTACTAATAGATTTGATCATCATCAAAAAGACGCTCCGAATCCTCGAGCAAGTGGTATTCCTTATGCTGCTTTTGGTTTAGTTTGGAAAACTTTTGGGTTAGAGCTTTGTCAAAATAATTCTGAAGTTTTTGATTTAATTGATCGAGAAATAGCTTCTCCTATAGATGCAAATGATAACGGAGTCGATATTGTGTCTTTGAAATTTGAAAATATTAAACCTTATATGGGTTCTAGAGTCTTTTCTATTTTTGAACCGACCTGGCAAGAAACTGAGAATCATATTGATCAAATTTTTAAAGATCAAATCCCTAAAATCAAAGAAGTTTTGAAAAGAGAAATCAAAGTAGCCTTCGATGATGTTTTAGGTATGAAAATTATTAAGGAAGCTTATGAAAAATCAAAGGATAAAAGAATCATTATTTTAGAGCAATCTCTACCTAGATATTTATATCAACAAGTCTTATCTTCTTATCCCTTACCTCTGTATTTAGTTTTCCCAAGTCAGCACAGTAAAGATTATAAAGTTGAAGCGATAAGCAAAAGCCCAGCAAGTATGATTAGTCGGAAACCTTTTCCTGTTTCTTGGCGAGGAGTTTTAAATAAAAATTTTGATTTAGGGAATCACTCGAGTGGTATATACGGAGTTTACTTTGTTCATAATAGCGGTTTCCTAGCGAATTTAGACACAAAAGAAAATGCAATTTTATTTGCAGAAAAAGCTTTGAATTACAAAGAACCTTTTTCGTTCGCAAAATTCTTTAAAATGTAGTATATTTAACTTAATATGTCACTAATAGATGAATTAAATTTTTATGCAGAAGCTGGACGCGGAGGAGACGGCGTTATTCGTTGGCGTCAAGAAAAGTTCGTACCGAAAGGAGGACCGGCTGGAGGTGACGGTGGACGCGGAGGAGATTTCTATGCTACTGCTGTTCGAGATATTAGCATCTTGTCTAAATATAAGGCTAAGAAAAGTTTTAAGGCTGAAAACGGTGAAGCTGGAGGGAATAAAAGCTTGCATGGAGCAAACGGTGAAGATTTCGTTTTAGAATTACCTCTAGGTTCTATTGTCACTAATACTGATACTGGAGAAAAATGGCAACTTTTAGAAGTTGGTAAAAAGGTTTTATTGCTCCGTGGAGGTTACGGAGGCTACGGTAACGAGCATTTTAAAAGTTCTATTAATACTACTCCTAAAAAAGCTAACGAAGGTGCTTTAGGCGAGTCTGGTAATTTTACTGTTGAGCTTATGCTTTTCGCTGATATTGGACTTATAGGTTATCCGAATGCAGGAAAGTCATCTTTACTTAATATGATAACTAAAGCGAATGCTAAAGTTGGGGATTATGCTTTTACAACTCTTGATCCAAATCTCGGAGATTTTTACGGGTATATTATTGCTGATATTCCGGGTATTATCGAAGGAGCGAGCGAAGGCAAAGGTCTCGGTATTAAATTCTTGCGTCATATCAAACGTACTCGTATCCTGGCGCATCTGATTTCTTTTGAAAATAAAAATATGCTTAAAGCTTATAAAGAAGTTCGCAAAGAGCTTGAACTTTTCGATAAAAGAAATGCTAATTTAGATGATGAAGACGTAGAAGAGAATAACCTTTCTGATAAAGAAGAAATTATAATTCTTACTAAAACTGATATAGTAGAAGGTGATAAGGTTTTAGATAAAGCCTTAAAAGATTTCAAGAAATTAGATAAAAAAGTTTTCGTATTATCTCTTTATGATGATAAAAGTGTTAAAAATCTCAAAGACGAATTAATAAAAATTTTAAAAAAAGAAATAAAAAAGGCCAGTCTACGTTAAAGTAAACTGGCTCCAATAAAAATTTTTAAAAAGAAAGAATAATATATAATTTATAGTATATATTATTTAAAATTATTTGTCAAGGGTTTATAAAAAGCTCCTTATTTTGTATAATGATTTTATGGAGAAAAAATATTATGTAACAATCGGGCTTGAAATTCACGCAGAGCTTAATACTAAGACCAAGATGTTTTGCTCTTGTAAAAACGATCCTGAAGAAGAAGAGCCAAATAAGAATATTTGCCCTGTATGTATGGCGCATCCTGGAGCTTTATCTACTCCTAATAAAACCGCTATAGAAAACGTGATCAAAGTTGGTTTAGGTATAGGTGGTGAAATTGCAAACTTTTCAGAATTTGATCGTAAAAATTATTTCTACCCCGATATACCGAAAGGTTATCAAATCTCTCAACTCAAATATCCGATAGTTAAAGGTGGCTCTCTCGCAGATATGAAGATAACTCGTATTCACCTGGAAGAAGATACTGCAAATAACAAGCACGATAGAGGAGACTTTTCTATTATTGATTTTAATCGTGCAGGAGTGCCTTTGATGGAGCTCGTAACTGAAGCGCATACTTTTGATGATGCCGAAGAAGCGAGTAGAGTTGCGGGTAATTTTGCTCGCGAATATCAATTACTTTTGCAATATTTAGGAGCAAGTCACGCGAATATGGAAAAAGGTGAAATGCGCGTAGAAGCGAACGTTTCTATTTCCCCAGATCGAGATAAGCTTTGGAGCGGATATGTCGAAGTTAAGAATCTAAACTCTTTTAAAACCGTAGAACGCGCAATTCTATACGAAGTAAATCGTATGAAAAAGCTTTGGGAAGAAGGTAAAGAAGATGCAATAGTGAAAGAAACTCGCGGTTGGGACGAAGCAAAGCAGAAAACCATAAGTCAAAGAAAGAAAGAGTCTAGTGAAGATTATCGTTATTTCCCTGATCCTGATTTAGCGAAGATGTATTTGCATGAAGTTTTTGATTTAGAAAAGATGAAAAGTGAATTACCCGAACTTCCAGTAGCAAAAAGAGCTCGTTATCAAAAAGATTTTGGTATCAAAGACGAGGATATTGAAATCTATATTAATAACCTCGATTTAGCGACATATTTCGAAGAAGTTGCAAAGATTTTAAACAATCCTGAAAAGATAAAAATTGCTTCTAACTACTTGCTTACTGATTATATCGGACTCAAGAAAAATTCTGCGGAAGTCGGACTTCCGCAAAGTATGAACTTTGCGGAATTAATAGATTTAGTTACTGAAAATAAAATTTCTTCTCGTGGAGCGAAAGATATTTTAGCTATGATTGTTCTCAAAGATGAAAGTCCTTTGAAAATAGCTGAAGAGAAAAACTTATTGCAGAAGAATGACGAAGGAGAAATTAAGAAAATAGTAGAAAAAATAATTTCCGAAAACCCGGAAGTCGTAGCGACTTATAAAGCCGGTAAAGAAAACGCGATTATGTCCCTAGTAGGTAAAGTTATCAAAGAGTCAAATGGTAGCGCTAATCCTCAAATGGTTATTAAATTATTAAAGGAATTATTAGCATAAAATATAAAGTTATATGAAATCATTACGCGAATACATAAAAGAAGCAGGGGAAAAGGGAGTTGCTATTGGGCATTTTAATATTTCAAATTTAGAAGGTTTGCATGGGATTTATAACGCTGCGAAGAAACTTAACCTTCCGGTCATTATCGGAGTTTCAGAAGGAGAAGAAAAATTTGTTGGTACCGAAGAAGCTGTCGCTTTAGTACGAGCTTTACGTGAGCGGGATAATTATCCGATATTCTTAAATGCTGATCATCATGCGAGTTTTGAAAGCGTAAAGAAATGCATTGATGCAGGATTTGATATGGTTATTATCGATTGTGCGAAATTAGCCTTTCAAGAGAATGTTGCTTTAACGAAAAAATGCGTAGAGTATGCTCGCGAAGTCGGTGCTCGTGAAGGACGAGAAATTTTAGTTGAAGCTGAGCTAGGATATATTGGTTCGGGTTCAAATATCAAAGATACTGTACCTGACGGTGCAGGGATTTTGACTGATGTAGATGAAGCGAAAAAATTCGTAGAAGAAACAGGTATTGATTTGCTTGCTCCTTCTATCGGTTCGGTGCACGGACTTATTAAATCCGGTAAACCTCATATCGATACTGAGAGAGCGAAAGCTATCCGCGAAGCGTGCGGCGTTCCTTTAGTGCTTCACGGAGGTTCAGGCCTCCGAGATGAAGACTTCACTGGTGCAATTCTAAACGGAGTAAATATAGTTCATATCAATAGTGAAATCAGACTTGCTTATAAAGACGCTCTAGTAGAATCTCTAAAAAATTCTGGTGAAGAAATAAACCCCGCGAAAATCTTGCAGCCAACAATAGATGCAATAGAAAAAGTAGTAACGGAAAGATTAAAACTTTTTAATAATTTGTAAAATGTTAAACAATCCACAAGAACAAACAATTTCTACTTATAAAAATAATTTCGATATTTATAAGAAGAAAACAACTAATATTGTTGATAAAGAATTTAAAGATTTTATTGATTTATTTTGTTCTTTTTTAAAACCCTCAGCATTTATTATTGAGATTGGATCTGCTCAAGGCAGAGATGCATTATATATTAGATCAAAAGGATTTAATATATTTTGCACAGATGTTTCCCTCAAGCTTTAGAAGAATTAAGATTAAATGGTTTTGAAGCTGATTTATATGATTTTAGAAATCATCCTAAAAATGAATGGTTAAATAAATTTGATGGTTTCTTTGCCAATGCAGTTTTACTTCATGCATCTCAAAAAGAATTTGAGCAAAGTTTAAATAATGTTTATAAAGTATTGAAAGATAATGGTATTTTTGCGTTTTCATTAAAAGTTGGTGAAGGAGAAGAAATTTCATTAGAAAAAATGAATTCCCCAAGATTTTTTAAATATTATTCTAAAGAAGAATTATTAAAAATACTAGAAAAATACCCTTTTGAAATTTTGTCCTTAAAAGAAATTTTAGATAATAAATGGTTGCATGTAATTTTAAAGAAAAAATAGTATTGATTTTATGCAATATCAATCAGAAAAAAGAAACTGTCAAAACTGTAAAAACGATTTCATTATCGAGCCTGACGATTTTTCTTTTTATGAAAAAATAAAAGTTCCTCCTCCAACTTTTTGTCCGGAGTGTCGTTTTGAAAGAAGATTGGCTTTTATGAATGTGTATTCATTATACAAAAGAAAGTGTGATAAATGTAATGAAGATATAATATCAATGTATCATAAAGACAAAGAACAAATAGTTTATTGTTCAAGGTGTTGGTGGGCTGATGATTGGGATGGAACTGAATATGCTCAAGATTATGATCCTAATCGTAATTTTTTTGAACAATTTAAAGAGTTTAAAAACAAAACTCCTCATATGGCTGTAGATACTTTGTATTCATCTCTTATAAATACTAAATATACAAATTACTCTTCTTATTTAAAGAATTGTTATGGATTATTTTATGCTGATTTTTGTGAAAATTCATTTTATTCAGAGTTTTTAAATAATTTAAAAGATTCTTCTGATTGTCATAGGACGAGAGACTCAGAGCTTTCTTATGGCTGTACTGGTTTGTATAAATCTTTTAATTGTATTTATTCTTTAGAATGTGAAAGTTCTTTAAATTTATTCTTTTGTAAAAATTGTTCAGGATCTAATGATTGTTTCGGTTCAATAAATTTAAAAAATAAGCAATATATGATTTTTAATAAACAGTATACAAAAGAAGAATATTTAGAATTTATTAAAAATATAGATTTGTCATCTTACTCAGAATTTTTAAAATATAAAAAACTGAGTGAAGATTTTTGGCTAACTCAACCTAATAAAGAATACTATGGAAATAGTTTAAATTTAAATGTTTCAGGTAATTATGTTTATGAATCTAAAAATGCTTATGATGTATATTTAGGTACAAGTATAGAAAATTCTCGTTTTGTTCAATTTATCTCAGTTCCTACTACAAAAGATGCATATGATTATACATGCTGGGGAGGTAATTCTTCTTTGATTTATGAAACATTAATAACTGGACACGAGGCTTCAGATGTGAAATTTTGTATAGGATCTTATCCTAATGCGTTTGAGAATGAGTATAGCTATTATGCTTCATCTTGTAAAAATATTTTTGGTTGTGCTAATTTAAAACGTAAAAAATATTGTATTTTAAATAAAGAATATGAAAAAGAAGAATATGAAAAACTTCGTTTGAAAATTATTGAAGATATGAATAAAAATCCTTACATAGATGATAAAAATTTAATTTATAAGTATGGAGAATTTTTCCCAATTGATTTATCTCCATTTGGTTATAACGAAACATTAGCAATTCAATATTTTAAAACAAATGAAAAAGAAATATTAGAAAATAAATATAAATATTTTAAATCTATCCCAAATGAATATAAAGAGACAATCAAGGCAATTGATTTAAAAAATAATTTTCAGGAGCAAGATAATATTTTAGAAGAAATTATAAAATGTGAATGTGGAAAATGTTATAAGATCATACAAGGAGAATTGTTACTTTTAAAAAGATTAAGTTTACCAATTCCTAGACAATGTCCAGAATGTCGTAGGTTAGAAAGAGTTAATTTAACATTATCACCTAAATCTTTTTTAAGAAATTGTTTTAAATGTAATAAAAATATAAAAACAGCTTTCTCTCCGAATAGTCCAGAAATAGTATATTGTGAAAAATGCTATCAAAATGAGGTATATTAATTTTATAACATTCATAAATTTGCTATAATATCTACATGCAAGAAGAAATCAAAAAGTTTTTTAAGGGTGATATAGAAAATAGTGATGAAACTCTAACTAAATATTCGCATGATGCGAGCGTTTTAGAAGTGCGTCCCGAATTAGTTTTATTCCCGAAAGATTCTGAAGACGTAAAAAACTTAGTGAAATGGGTAAATGAGAATAAATCTCGTTTTCCTAATTTGGCGATAACTCCTCGGTCTGCTGGAACTTGTATGTCTGGAGGATCTATTGGTGAATCTATCATTTTAGACTTTACTAGGTATATGAATAAGTGGATACGATTTGGTTCGGATTTAGCTAATGCTTTTTCTGAGGTCCTCGGTTCTCCTTCGCCTTCGGCTCGGCCAGACCATCAAAAAAAGCATATATCTGAATCCTCTTATTCTCAAATTACCGTCGAGCCCGGTATGTATTACCGAGATTTTGAGAAGATTACCTTAGAAAAAGGAATGATACTACCTTGCTATACGGCTTCTAAGAATATTAATGCAGTTGGAGGAATGTATGGAAATAATTCTGCAGGTGAGAGAACTTTATCGTACGGTAAGACTGAAGAATTTATCGCGGAAGCAAAAGTTGTTTTTTCTGATGGTAATTTATATACAGTGAAGCCTTTATCTGAGCGAGATCTAGCTATCAAGATAATGAAGAATGATTTTGAAGGGAATTTATATAAAAAGATTCACGACCTTATTTTAGAAAATAAAGAAGAGTTAATAAAAGCGAAGCCAAACGTAAGTAAAAACTCCGCAGGATACTATCTTTGGAACATTATAGATTTCGAAGGACGTAGAAGTAAAGATGAGTATTTTGATTTAAATCGTTTACTCGTAGGTTCTCAGGGAACGCTAGGTGTAACTACCGAAATAACTTTCAAACTAGTACGTGAGGCTCCTTATCGTAAGCTTCTCGTAGTATTCCTTCGTGATATAGATTTACTACCTAATTTAGTAAATAAGATTTTAAAATATAAACCCGAGACTTTAGAGTCTTATGACGATAAAACTTTCTTGCTAGTACTCAAATATATTTGGGATTTTATAAAATTGCTCGGTTTTAGGAATTTATTTAAACTTATATTTTCTTTTGGACCGGAAACTGTGATGACTTTGCGTCACGGTTTTCCGAAACTAATTTTGCTCGTAGAATTTGCAGGAGAAAGTAAAAAGGTAGTAGATGCCCAAGCCTTAAATGCTTACCGAGAATTGAAACTCGAGAAGCATATCGGAGTGCATTTAACTCGTGACGAATTCGAAGCGAAAAAGTATTGGACTATTCGTCACGAAGCTTTTAACCTTATTCGCTATCATTTAAAGAAAGTTAAATCTAAACCTTTTATCGACGACGTCGTAGTACGCCCCGAAAAACTTCCAGAATTTTTCCCGAAACTTTACAGTATTTTAGGTAAATATAAAAAAGATATGACTTTCGCTATAGGAGGGCATGCAGGAGATGGGAATTTGCATATCTATACTTTACTAAATCCGAAAGATAAAAAGATAAGAAATATCATCGAAGCAGTTTCCGAGAAAGTTTATACTTTAGTAAACGAGCTTAAGGGTTCGAATACTGCTGAGCACAATGATGGACTCGTCCGTAGTGCTTTTTTACCTAAGATGTATAATGAGAAAGTTATTCGACTTTTCAAAGATACTAAAGAAATTTTTGATCCGAAATACTTCTTTAATCCCGGCAAAAAGGTTCCTCTAGGCGAAGGACTACTCGGTAGCCGAACTTACCTCGATAATCATATCTCTATCGATAAATAATCCTGGGAAGGAAGGTTCTTCCCAGAAATGCAAGCCCCGTCAGTCACGACTGACGGGGCTTGCATTTATTTTTTAATTTTTGATATAATTATTTTAATTATGTTTGCAAAATTTTTAAGTAAAATTTTGTGGATAATTATTTTCGCTTTAGCGAGTACTATTTTCTTCGGGCAAAAAATCTATGCTGCGACTTATGTAGAAGAATCTACTATTGATACTGATAAAACCTGGACTAAGTCAAACAGTCCTTATATCGTAAATACTTTACTAATTTCAGAAAATGCTAATTTGACTATTGAGCCTGGAGTTGAAGTTAAATTTGAAGGCGGTTCATCGCTTCTAATTTACGGTGAGATTATAGCTCGTGGTACTAAAGAGCAACCTATTATTTTTACTTCAAATTATGATGATTTTGCTAGTAATACTGATGATTATGAATTATGTTTAGTTGAAGAATATGATGAAGAAGGAAATTTAATTAAAAAAGAAGATTGTGAATATTATGATTTTTATGATCCGGGAAAGTCTTCTTGGGATGATATTTTCTTGATTGATAGTTCGGGTTCAATTTTTGAAAATGTTTATATTAAATATAGTGATTCTGCTTTTACTTTACAAAATTCAAGTGTAAATTTTTCTGATATAGATATTGATAATTCGAGAAGCGGTTTTAATCTCATTAATAGAGCTTCTGCAAATACTAAGAATATTAGTATGAATGATTTGCAAAGAGATGCTGTTGTTTTATACAATGACAGCTTTTTTAGTTTTGATAATTTAAGTATTAGTAACGTATTAGAAGACTCTATATCTGCTTATAATAGTGCATCATTTTTTGGTAAAAATTTAAATTTTAATGGTAATGATTTTCAAACTGCAAGAGATGCTTTAGTCGCTTTTAATGATACTCATATTTCATTAGAAAATTCTAAATTTACGAATTGCCCAAGTTATAGTTGTATTACTCTTTTTGATGGAAGAGATTTTGATACTATACCTTCTTCTTTAAATGTGAAAGATACTATTTTTGATGGAGGAGGTAAATTTGCAATAAGTATTTTTGGAAATTCGCCTTATACTACAAATATTTCAAATTCAGTTTTTAAGGGATTTCCAAATACAGCCCTTGATTTTTACCCTGGCGAGGTTCAGGCTACAATAAATATAACTAATAATTACTGGAACGATGCGAGCGGGCCATATCATAAGGTTTTAAATGAAAATGGTTTAGGTGAAAGTATTTCAGAATATTATTTAGGAGATATTTCTCCTTGGCTGACTACTAATCCCTTCGAGACTTGCATAGAGGATTGTATTTCAAATATTATGTTTATTCCTGGGATGGAAGGTTCTAGGCTTTATTCTGCTAACGGCTCTAAGGATAGAGAGCTTTGGTTCTCGCGGAAAGATTCTTATCATGAAGATTTATTCTTAGACGAACAGGGTAAAAGTATAAATCCTATTTATACTAAAAATGATACGAGAAATAACGGAGAGAAAAAAGAAACCGGAATTATTGATGAAGCAATTTTCGGACTTAATATTTACGATAGTTTTATCGAAGAATTACGAACCTTAAAATCTGACAAAGTTATTAATGATTATTCTTTAATACCGTATGATTGGCGACTTTCACTTGAAGATATTATTCGTAATGGTAAAACTTTTGGAGATAAAAACGAAAATCTTTCTTATCTCGAAGCTCAAGCCTTCGATGATAGTTTTATTTTAAAAGAATTAGAAAATTTAGCGAAAAGTTCTAAGAACGGCAAGGTTTCAATAGTTGCCCATTCGAACGGGGGCTTAGTGACTAAAGCTTTAATACAAAGACTTAAAGATACAGGCAATCCTTTGTACGATAAAATAGATAAAATCTTCTTGATAGCTGTACCTCAAATCGGAACTCCAGAAGCTATGATAGCTTTGCTTTACGGTACAGGGGTCGGACCCGCTCAACTTATAATGGATAAAGATATTTCGCGAGCTTTAGGTAACAATATGCCTACTCTGTATAATCTACTCCCTCGTCAAAGTTATTTAGATTTAGTTCCTCAAAATAAAAAGGAAAATCGACTGATTAATTTTATTGATCATGAAGATTTGAAGGATGCAGTCGCTAGATACGGTTTAGAAATAGATAATCTCAATGAATTAGAAGAATATTTACTAGGTGAAGAGGGTCGAGAGAAGCCTGAGATTTATGATATTACAAAAGCAGAAATTGCAAATATTAATCTTTATAATAATGCAAAGGAAGTCCACTTTATGCTTGATTCTTGGGCACCGAGCGAAAATACAAAAGTTATTCAAATAGGAGGTTGGGGAATTAATACTAAATTAGGACTAGATTATAATATTTATTCAGGAGGATTAAATACCCCTTACTTATCTTATAAAGTTAGAGAAACTATAAATGGAGACGGTACAGTAGTTTTACCTAGTGCTGTTTATATGAATGAAAATTCTAATACTGAAAGATGGTATGTAGATTTAAAAGAAGCTAATAAAAATAATATAATTCCGAAAGACCATGGATTTATATTGGAAATACCTGAATTATTAAATTTTATTAAATCTAAAATTCAGAATATTACTTTTGAAGACCCAAATAAGATTATACTTAAAGATAAATCTAGTACCTTGCCTAAAGATAAAAAGTTAATTTATACTTTGCATTCGCCTTTATATTTAGGAGTTTTCGATTCTGAAGGTAGATTTACCGGCCGAGATGAAAAGGGTGAAATCAAATACGAAATCCCAGGAGTTGATTATAGCGAAGTAGGAGAGGTTCAAACTTTATCAATACCGATAGATCTTGCTCATAGTTTAAAACTATACGGATACAAAGACGGAGTATTTGCGCTCGACGTAGATTTATTCTTAGACGATAATTATTCAAACAATAATCTTTTTCAAGGTATTAAAACAGGTACTAATACAGTAGCAGAATTATCTTTTTCTAATGAAGAGAATTTAAAAAATTTAAAACTATCTTTAGACTTTGAAGGAGATGGTATTTACGAAGAAGAATATTTACCAGAAAAAGAAGAAATAATAGTAGAAGAAGTTAAAAAACAAGATCCTGGAGGGGTAGTCTTATCTCAATTCTTTAATTCTAATCCTATTTTACCAATAATTAATCAACCTCTCGTTTTAGGAGAGAGTATAGAGAATACTATACCTGAAGTAAAAACCGTAAATGCATCAGAAGAGGTTAAGCTTATAAAAGAAGAAATTAAGGTAGAAGAAAATATTCAAAACTCTTCAAGTAGTAATATTCTAGAAGAAGATGATAAAGATATTATACTTAACAAAGAAGTTAAAGAAAAACCAAATATAGAAAATCCGAAAAAATCAAATAATTTTAAAACACCTATCATTATACTTATTATTAGTTTAATTTTAATTAGCCTTAAGTTTATTTTTAAGGTATTATAAATATATGAATTGGTTAAAAAGTAAAAAAACTCAAATATTATTTTTTTTAGTTAATATTGTTGTATTTTTTTTATTAAATAATATAAGATTTGCAGATTTGTATTCTTTTTGGAGAGATGCACACATAGCCGCTTTATTTATTTTTGGAATTTATAGTATTTTTTCTTTTTTCTTTATTTTTCTAAAATTTAAAACTTGGGTTAATTGGTTAAAAATTATCAGTATTTTTTCTTTTATTAGTTTTTGGTTAATTGTCAATGCATCTGCAACTGATGGAGATTTTGGTCCACCTTCACAAATACTTATTTCTGGATTATTTATAATCCTATATTCCTTAATCTCTCTCGGAATCATAATCTATCAATCCTTTAAGAAAAATTAAAAATTTGCGGAAGCAAGACTTCCGCAAATTATGCAAAAGCGGGTATTTACTTAATTAGTATTATTTGATATATTGATTATAAATTTTGCACGTTTGGAGATTTGACATACAGCCGAAAGGCATTGCTCGATGATTTTAATCTCCGAGCTTTTTATTTTGGGAAGGACGGTCCTTCCCAGGTTAATTTATGCTAAAATTTGAATATGGGAATAAAACGTAATTTTAATATTGAGGCGAAGGTTTGGATTTATCCGGGGGACGGAGGGTGGCATTTTGTGACTATTCCTGAAGAGATAAGTTTAGATATTCGGAAAGCTTTTCCGAAAGGTTTCGTTAAAATAGAAGCGAAGGTAGGTAAAAGTATATTTAAAACTTCGCTTTTCCCTCATAAGCTCTCGAAGGGTTATATTCTTTGTATTAATAAAAAGATTCGTAAAGTAGAAAATATTTTCGCCGGAGATAAGCTGAAGATCGCTATAAAAATTTTATAGCTTTATTATCTTGTGTTAATTTAAATTTTATTGTAAGATTATTTTGATAAAAATAGTTCTTAATTTGAAAATTTAATGTCGTCCTAAAAATCTTAAAAAATAAATTTCAGTATCGTGAACAGTAGTATCATCATTTTGATGATACAAAGCCCCCAAAAGTGTGGGGCTTTTTTATTTTATTTTTTCTGCTATAATTTAAATACAATTAAATATTATCAAGAGTGAGGTTACCTTTCGCAATTGCGAAAAACGAGATTTGGCTCGAGCCTCCAGCAACCCTGAGAAAATCGAATGGGTGCTAATTCCAACCATTCACCATAGAGGTGAAAGGAAAGATAAGTTCGTATCTAGTCAATATGAAAATTCTTTCCTTCATTATTATAATGTAGGAATTTTTATTTTATGATTAA
>DALYEI010000011.1:0-17827 GCA_031972685.1 Minisyncoccota bacterium
GTAGATAGATTCTCTAGGGCTATTTTGAGTCGGCGTTCGTTGGTTTCTTTTTGTTTTGCGGAAGTAGTCCAGCAAATCCATTCATTGCGAGCGAGCGGAGTAATATTATCCCAAGTAGCTTTCGCTTTCGGATTTTTATTTAATAAATCTTTAAAATTTTTAGGTAAAGTATGCAAGAGAATATTTATTCTAAGGGTTTTACTTTTGCGGCGACGCCGATAGCGGTTGCGATGATTACTAGGTTTTTGATAATGTATTGACCCTCGAGAGTTGGAACCATAAATGCACTCCAAGTTTCACTAGGCAAAAATACTAAAGGTCCGAAAGTCGTAATCATATGAATAAATAGAAGGGGAATAACTATTCTTTCTGCTCCCTTGATGATAAATAAAATACCAATTAAACATTCAAATAATCCAAAAAGCACGAGGAAAAACTCAAAACTCATAAAAGGAATAGTTTGCTCGAATAACCTCGCTACTACTCCGGAAGCTGGACTAAGTCCGACAACTTTTAAAGCCCCGAACCAAAAGAAAATTACAAATAATCCAAACCTTGCAACCGGCATAAAAGCTTTATTAAAAAAAGCAATTAGCTGTAAATCTATATTTTTTATTGTCATATATTAATTATACTATTTTCAAAATATATTAGGCAATAAAACAAGCTGTTTGAATGAGTTTTTTAATATATAATATTTACTATGCTAGAAAAGAAAAAAACCATTGCTGTCTATGTTCCATATTGGCTTTATAAAAACGACGTCGGTATTACGATTTTTGTAAATGGATTATTTGATTCTATTTTAAAAAGTAATAAATATAATTTATTAAAGCTTGATCCAAAAACTTGTAAATTTAATTCTAAAGAAGAAGCTAAATCTTTCGTCGAAGAAAATAATTTGGTTATGGTTATTTATCATGGTAGTAGAGTTTTGCCTATGAATAGAAAAATAGAAAAAGGTCTTAATTTCTTAGAAGAATATGTGCCTTTTTTGAATTCTAAAGAAGTACATACTGCTGATGATAAAATTAAAACTAAAAATATTTTACGTAATTTAAATTTACCAGTTTTACCTGAAAGTCTTATTTATTCTAAATCGGAATTAGAGAATTCTATGAATTTTGAAGAACTATACGTAGCGAAACCTCATAATAGGGAATCTGGATTCGGGGTTAAGCTTTTAAAAAAGACTAATGTTGGAATTTTAGAATATTTAGATGGAGTTTGGAGAAAAATAAAAATTGTAGATTCTAAAAAAGGAATTAAACTTTTAAGTTTTCCTATCTTGAAAACACTTTTTGTTTTAAGTAGTTTGTCAGGACTAATTTCTCTGATTTCTTATTTTTATTTTAAAGAAAATTTATTTTTAACTTTTATGTTTTTAATTTTAACTATAATGCCTTATTTGATAACTAAAATACAACATAATTTCAAATATTATCCTTTAATGCTAGAACCTTTTTTTGGTGATAATACCGAAGAATTTTATTGTTTAAGAACTACAGTGATAGGAGATAAGGTGGTAGAGTCAGCTAAAAAGTTTAATAATAAAAATGTTACTCCAAATATTTCTCATGGAGGTAAAGCTTTAAAAATAAAGTTAACTCAAGATCAAGAAAAGCTTGCTGTACTTGCAACTCAGGCATTAGGAGCTAATTTTGCAGGTATAGATTTTTTGGTAAGGGGTAATCAGACTATGATTTGCGAAGTCAACGTAGGACCGATAGGGCTTTATTGCGAACAAACACAAGTAGATGTTGGTAGAATTTTGGGTGAATATGCTATGAATATTTGTGATAAAATTGCAAAAAGCTAATTTTGAAAAACAACGAATTTTTGATATAATTTATCTTCGTATGAAGAAAATTAAGAAAAATTTTATTAATTATTTTATAGCAACTTCAAGTTTTTTAGCTGTATTTTTTATATCTTTTTATAGTAGCGATATTTGGCATTCGATAGAATTAAGTCATGAGCATGAAATTTTAGCGGTATTTTTTCTAACAGCTATCATGTTTATGTTAAGTTCTTTGGTTTATCATGTAGCAAATCTTATCAAATTGCCGTCTTTCGTAGTCGCGATATTTTTAGGGATTTTAGCGAAACCTTTCTTAGAACCAATAATCAGCAATCAAGGTTCTTTATCTGTTCTCGTAGGCTTAGGAGCGACCTTGATACTTTTCGGAGGAGGGCTTGAAACCCCCTTTAATAATTTCAAAAAACTAATTTTAAAAATTTTTTCTCTATCTTTTCCTGGTTTACTTATTACGGCTTTCTTAACCTCTTTCGCAATTTATCATATTGGGAATATGATGGGGTTAGGGTTATCTATATTAGTAGCGGTTTTGTTAGGAGCAGTCTTAGCTTCGACTGATCCTGCGGCGATTATACCGATACTTAAAAGATTAAAATTTAAAAATCGTTCTGTAAAAGATATTGTAATTTCTGAAAGTGCTTTTACTGATGTGACTGGAACTTTACTTACTTTAGTTTTTCTTTCTATTATTGCAAAAGGAATTTTCTTTGAAAATATTTCATCTTGGTACGGGGCTGTATTTAGTATTGAAAGTGGATTAATAATTTTAAAACAACTTTTCTTTGGTATATTGTTAGGATTTGTGGGGTATGGTTTACTTGAGATTTTGTCTCGATTAAAGAAACGAAGTAATCACGGGCACGAAGCAGATTTACCTTTTTTCTTATTTGTTCCTATTGTGATTTTTGTTTTTGCTCTTATTTTTGAGGGGAGCGGATATTTAGCTGCTTTTATTGCTGGATTATTATTTCATCTTACTGATCATCTTAAAGATACTGAGCATTTCTTTAATAATTTAGTCGAAGGTTTTTTGAAGCCAACTATTTTTATTTTGTTAGGAGGGTTAGTCGATGTAGCTAAATTGTTAGAATATGCACCTATCGGTATACTTATTGCTTTAATTTTTATGTTTGTGATTAGACCTATTACGGTTTTTGTTTCTTTGTTTTTGTTTAGATTTTTTGGGAAAGAAAGACTTAGTTTAAATGATTTGTTGTTCATATCTTTTGTGAGAGAGACCGGAGCTATTCCTGCAGTTTTGCTCGTAACTATTGCTTCGTTAGGATTACCTAATATTGAAGGATTGCTTGAGATAGGTATGTGGGTTATTTTAGCAACCTTGATTATAGCTCCACCGCTCACTCCAAAAGTCGCACAAAAATTAAAAGTCGCTAAAATTATGGGCGACGAGAAATCTTTAGAATTGCCTAGTAATCCCGAAGTTATGATAGTTTCAAGGGGTTACGGTTTTACGAATAGATTAGCTACGGTAGTAGATTATGCAGTTTTGCAAAATATTGATAAGGTTTCTCTTTTGCTTTGCCTTGAAGAAAAATATACGAAAGAATTAGAACACAGTATAAAAACAAGAGCCTTTAGGGCTTTTCGTGACGAGAATAAAAGATTGAAAAAGGAAGGTAAAAAAGAAATAACTTTCCGTTTTATAAGTAGAGAAGGTTTACTTGAAGATAATATCGACTTTATTTCGGATCAAAAAAATAGTTACGTTACTACAATCTTTGCAGGTAAAAAAATACTTGATTATCATCTAGATGAAATTAAGCAATTAAATATTCCGATGCGTTTTATAGATTAGTTTGAATCCAAAGATCCTCTAGGATTTTATAAGCTTCTTCGTAAGTCATCAAATTCCCGTATTCTTGACCGCTAAATTGTTTCGCCTTGCGATCAATATCATAGTTAGTATTATTTACTTTTAAGAAAATCATTTGTTCTTTTATCGCACGTAATTCTTCTTCTAGTTTGAAGTTTTTATTTGATAGATATAAATAGGGGAATTTAAGATATCCGATTTTTTGCCAATTCTTTATATGATTCTCTTCGTGAACAATAACCGATTTAGTCAGAATGCTCATTTTATTATTTTTATATTCTTCGTATTCATCTTTTGTTAAATAAATATTGGGGTAAATACTTGAAGCCATATCTTTGTGAAGATAGGGAATAAAAGACCAAAATTTAGGTATGGGGCGGATATTGGGTCCGTAGAAATGACTCAAGATTAAAAGAATAATAATTAAAAAAAGCACTTTTTTAAACATTCTAAGCATATCTTATTATATATTATTTAAATTTTATGTATAATATAATAAGAGAATTATATATTGACATTATAGATAAAATATGATACAATATACAGATATTGTTCTTTACAAATTTTTGATTGGTTATCAAAGTAGCTTTTAATTTTAGGGCTTTTTTGATAACCAATCTGAAAATAATCTCATGAAATCGAAAATATTTTTTTTATTTTTTATTTTATTTTCTGCTTCTCAGGTAGAAGCACAAACTAAAATACTCCCAGTTGAACTGGGATTCATTGATTGGCATTACTATGAGTGTGCTGGTTGTTTCGTAACGATAGATACTGTTACGAATAAAATTCTTTCGGAGGCTTACACTCCGGAGATCGATCAAAAAATAGCAACTTTAGACACCAGTGTCTATCGGTTGCACATAGTTGCAGACCCTAATAACAGCATCGCTGTGCTCCGGGTCTTAAAAAAAGAAATAATTAATTTTACTTATACCGATCACGACGTTGGTCGATTAAGTAGGATTTATTCTAAAGAAGAATAAGCCCCCTTATTGAGGGGCTTTTTATTTGTTCTAAATATTAATTTATGCTATAATAGAAGTATATTAATTAATAATATTGCGTCGCGCCAAATTGACTTACGCGACGTGATTTGCAAAATCATATGGCAAAAAGAAACACAACTTTAAGTATCAGACCAAAATCTCGCCGTTCTCATAAGACTAAAAAGAGATTAGAAGTCAAAAGAGCAATGCTTGTTAAAAAAGCATCTCGCCCAAAGAATAAGAAAAAATAAACCCTGTACGGGTTTATTTTTTTATGAGAGGAAGCTTGATATATGCTGTAGTGCCTTTTCCTTTGCCTTCGGAATTTAGGTAAATTTCTCCTTTATGCCTTTTGATAATCATTTTAGATAAATATAGTTTTAAACCCATACCGTTAGGATTCATAAGTATAGAATCTTTATTTCGATAAAATTTATTGAAAATCTTCATTATTTCTATTTTATCTAATCCGATACCGTCGTCTTTTACGATAATAGTTAAAACTTTTTTATCAAATTTTGCATCTACCGCTATATTACCTTTTTCTTTAGTATAAAGAAGAGCATTTTCGATTATCGCATCGACAACAAAAGAAATTTTATTTAAATCTATAGTGATTAGGGGTATATCTTTGAAAGTTGAAATATTGAAATTAATATTTTTCTTTTTAATATCTTCGCGATATTTAGTAATGCTTTTCTCAATAATATCTCTTATAGAAGTTGCCCGAAAGTCGTAACTAGCACGATTATTTAATTCTTTAATTCCAACGAAAAGATCCACAATATCTAAAACCTTTTTAGTGGAATTAGTTATTTTTTGCAAAATATTGTTTTTCTCTTCTTTAGATAAATCTCCTTCGAGTTCTTTCGCCATCCACATAATACTAGTAAGGGGTGTACGAAAAGTATGATTTACGACTCCGGTGAATTCTTCTTCAGTTTTATCTTTTTCTATGGTTTTAGTTGTATAGAGTATGATGATAAGTAAACCAAAAATAAAATTTAAACTTGGTACTAAATAAATAGGTAAGTCGTAGAATAAAGAACTTTCAGTTTGAAAAAAATTCAAGAAAGAAAGAATTATAAAAATAATTAGGATTGTGAGATTTTTAAATTTAGTTAAAAATTCTTGCATACTTATATTATAGTATTTTTTAAGAAATCTTCATAACTTATTTCTTTTTTTCCTTCGGGAATAACTTTACGAATTATGAATTTATTATTTTCTAGAATTGCGTCTTTAATTATCACTCTTTTATCTTTTACGAAAAAGTAAGTTTTAGGCCAAGCATAATAAGCTCTAAATTTATTATAATTTTTTATAGCATCAGTATTTAAATTTATAAGTCCGTCTTCTTTAGAAATTTTCGTACAGTAGGTAGCTTCGTTTTCATTTTGCTCTTTCATTTCTAATTGGTTCTCAAAAATACTCGGTAGATTTTTAACTAATAAATTGCCTCCTATATCAATCAATCTTTCTTTTAATTCAAAGGCTTTTTCGTCGTTTTTGATTTCTACTTTTTCTTCGAATAAAATCGGTCCAGTATCCATTTTGAAAGCCATCTTTTGAATAGAAATTCCAGTCTCTTTATCGCCCTCTAAAATAGCACTTTCGACTGGGGACGCTCCGCGGTATTTTGGAAGTAGGGAATAATGAATATTAATAGTATAAATTTTAGGTAGATTAATAAATCTTTCAGGTAAAATTTTACCATAAGCGACTACGATAAATAAATCTGCATTTTCGTTTTTTAACTTTTCATAAATCTCGTCATTTAATTTCTCGGGAGTAAGGTAGGAAATATTGTTCTCTAATGCAAAGACTTTCGTGGGCGTAGGGGTCATCTTCATTCCGCGTCCGCTAGGTTTATCAGGAGCCGTAATAATCAAGCCAGGCAAATAACCATTCTCTTTTAAAATTTCTAGAGTTTTACTAGCAACTTCTGGAGTACCAAAAAATATAAATTTTTTATTCATTTTAATTTTAAATTAATCTAAAACTTCTTCTCTTAAATCTTTAGCATGATCTATAAAAAGTATACCGTTTAGGTGATCGGTTTCGTGTTGAAATATTTGCGCGAGTAATCCGCTAGCCCCACGGCTAAATTTTACCCCGTTTTCATCATAAGCTTCTACTGTAGCCTTTTTAGATCTATAAGTTTTACCATAAACTGGACGTACAGATAGGCATCCTTCAGGAGTCCATTCTTTATCTTTAGAAAGTTTAATGATTTTTGGGTTAATAAAAACCATATCTGGTTTTTTTTCTTTATTTGGATTTATATCTTTGCCACGAGCAAAAGAACGCTCGAATACTTTACCAGCTACGAGAAAAATTCGGAGCGAATATCCTATTTGGGGAGCAGCAATAGCGACTCCATCATCTTGCGAAGCGAGCGATAAAGACATATCTCGTAATACCTTTTTGATTTTAGGAGTATTAATATCAGTTAATTTTACTTCTTTCGCAATCGCACGCAATACCTTTTCTTCTTTTTGTAAAATTGCTTTTACTTTCATTGATATTATATATTGGCTTTTAAATATTCTAATAATTTAGAAATTTTTACTGTTTCTTGAGAGCGGTTAGACATATCACGAACAATTACAGAATTTTCTAAAGCTTCTTTGACTCCGAAAATTATCGCATACGGGATATTTAATTTTTCGGCAATACCGAGTTGAGATCCGAGGGAATCTTTAGATAAAGATTGCATTATCGGAACATGCGCTTTACGTAAAATATCAATTACATTCAAGCTCTTAAGTTTTGCTTCTGCGCCGAGTTGAATAAAATAGATTTTCGGTTTTTTCATTATACGAGGAGAAAGCTTCTTATACCAACTTGCTTCAACGATACGATCTACTCCTACAGCAAACCCTACAGCAGGTACGTCTTTCTTGCTACCTAGTTGCTTTGCTAAATAATCATATCTACCTCCACCAGCAATAGACATAGAACCTCCTTCTTCTCCGCCGTCTTCTTTAATAACTTCGAAAACTGTGCGTGCATAATAAGAAAGTCCGCGGACTAGATTCTTATTAATACGATAAGTAATATTCATTTCATCTAAATATTCGAGAACTTCTTTGAAATGCTTCTTACAAGAAGAACAAAGGAAAGAAATAGATTCCGGAGCGTTAATATTTAATTCTTTAGTTTTTTCTTCTTTAGAATCTAATATACGAAGCGGATTAGTTTTAAGTCTTTCGCGATCGATAGCAGGCAGGGAAGAGAGATTTTTCTTGTAGTAATTTGTAAGCTCTTTGATATAACCATTACGGCATTCTTTATCTCCAATAGAATTAATATCAATTACTAAATTTTCAGCTCCAGCTTCTTCTAAAATAGAAAGACCTACTTTGATAACGAGAGCGTCCATGATACTTTTCTCACTACCTAATGCATCGAGATCAAATTGCCAAAATTGTCGGTAGCGACCCTTTTGAGGTTTATCGTGCCTAAAAGAAGGACCGTATTGATAAAACATCACAGGTTGAGGGAAAGTATGCATACCGTGCTCGATATAAGCACGCATTAAGGAAGCAGTGTGTTCAGGACGAAGAGCGAGATTGTCTCCGCCTTTAGTTTTTAGAGAATACATTTCTTTATCAACTATATCTGTACCACCTCCAACTCCAGTTTTAAAAATTTCTTCACTTTCCATCATTGGAGTTTCTATCGGTTTAAAACCGTAGTACACCGCAACCTCTTGAGCTTTTTCAAAGAAACCTTGAAAATTATAATACTCTTCGTTCATTATATCTCTCATCCCTTTAGGAGAAGTTATATCTTTTATTTGTGCTTTTTTTGTAGTTTTCATATTATTTCAAATCACCTGGTTTATAATCTATATCGTTTAAGGGCAGTAGTCGCAGGAATGCTTGCCCAATAATTAAATCTTTTTTAACTGGACCCCAATAACGAGAGTCCGAACTTGCTCCACGGTTGTCTCCCATTACAAAGTATTCATCGTTATTTAAGTCGTATTTTGCATCTATGCCTCCAGTATTGTTTGGAATAAATGATTGATCGAGTGTCGTCGTCTCATTGGTTTTTTTATTAGTTATCGTTACTGTATTATTTTTCACTTCTACTATTTCGTTCGGAAGTCCGATAACTCTTTTAATGAAATATTTCGAAGTGTCTCCTGGGTAGCGAAATATTATTACATCATTTCTTTCGATTTTATCTAAACGATAAGTAAGTTCGTCTACTATTAGATAGTCACCATTATGAAAAGTAGGGTACATAGAAGAGCCCGAAACTACGAAAGGTTGAGCAATAAAAATCCTTACCGGAACTACTATAATAATTGCGAGAATAATAAAACGTACAGTTTCCCAAAAACTTTCTTTTTTAGTTGTTTTTGGAATTTCTGCATTAATATTTGCATTTTGATTTTCCATCTCCCTATTGTAGCACAAAATAAACTTGACAGAATAGCAAAATTCATTTTCTAATATTTTTGTTTTTATTATTTTAAATGATATTATTTATTTATATGAGTATTATTTTTGGATTAGGAAATATTGGAGAAGAATATAAAAATACCCGTCACAATGCGGGGAAGATTATTGCGGATTTAGTGGAGAAAAAATTAGAAGATAAAAAATTAAAAATAAAATTCGTAGAGATAGATAACTTTATGAATAATTCAGGGAAGACTATTTCGTATTTTATAAAAAGTAAAAAAGATTTAGAGCGTCTCGTAGTGATATATGACGATATAGATTTACCACTTGGTAAAATTAAAATTTCTTTCAATCGATCGAGTGGGGGACATAATGGAGTAGGATCAATAATCAAAGTCTTAAAGACTGAGGAGTTTCTACGTATCCGTATCGGAATAACCCCAACGACTCCAACCGGCAAAATTAAGAAACCAAAAGGGGAGGATAAAATCTTGAAATTCTTACTTGGTGAATTTAAAAAAGAAGAATTAGATATTCTTAAAAAAGTCGCTAAAACAGTAGCCGAAGCGATAGAAATAATAGAAAAAGAAAGCTATCAAAAAGCAATGACGCTATTTAATTAGCCTTGACTTTTAATACTAAATATAGTATGGTTTTTTAGATATTGTTCTCTGTAAAAGAGGATTTTTAATTAATTTTTTAAATAATTTATTGAATGGAAACAAATTCAGTATTCTTTATGGGTGAATTAAATGATCAAGAAAAAAATGATTTAAATTCTATTTGTAAAAAAATCTGGAACACTGATGTAGAAACTGTTGCTAGTAAAACTTCAGCAAAAACATTAGAATTTTTACCTTTAGAATTAAGGGGACCTTCACCAGTCTTCTTGTTTTCAGAAAATTTGTTTTTTGATTTTGAACAAGAAAAAAAATCCCTTTCTTATCCAAATATCAAAGAATCTAAAAATAATTGTTTGATTGGGGTAATTCTTTTAAATGATGATAAAAAAGAATATTTTTGTCTAGGTAAAGAAAATAACCCTGATTTCTTTATTTCCTTATCTGAAGCAAAGAAACCTATTTTATTTGTGTAAGAATATACTTCAAAACATCAAGGTCCAACCTTGATAAAAGCACAATATTATTATTGTGCTTTTTTTATTTCCTATTTTTTTAAATTTTTACGTTACATAGGCAAGACCTATGTAAATTATGTAAATTATTGTAGGGTTTTAATTAAAAATCTTTGTATTCCAGCCAAGATATTAATTCCTGATTTAATGATTCTTTTGAAGGAAAATATTTTGGGAATTCTTTCGTATTCAATATTTTCGATTGTATTCTTTTTTCATTTAAATAATCTAAATAACTTGAATACTGATAATTTCCTAAAAATTCTATTATTTTTGATAGATTTTTTATACCTTTTTCTTTCCAATCTTTTTGTATTAATTTTACAGGATTTAAATTTATATAAGAAAAAAGATATTTTAAATAACGATCATTGTTTATATGTTCTGATTTAAATTTACCTTCAAACAAACCACCAGTTCGTTTGTATTTTTTATTAAAGTACATAGAGTATGCAGTAGATATTTTTTGCATAAATTTACTTATTCCGTTTTCTGTTTTTTCTTTTAATAAAATATGAAAATGATTTGGCATTAAACACCATGCACCTACATAAACTAAATTTTCATTTCTTTCAAAATCATAAGCATTAATACCAACATTTCTGTTCACTATATTTTTTGTTGAGTTGCATACATAAATCAACTTAATAAAATGATAATAGTCTTCTTTATCTAAAAAAATTATTTGCTTACTATTTCCACGATTATAAATATGATAATATTCATTTTCTACAAAGCTAACTTTTCTTATAGACATAATTATTATTTTATCAAATAGGGAACTACATAGGCAAGACCTATGTAGTGAGGACCATCGTCCCCAGAATGTTGACACTTTTTTGAATTAAATATAAACTTAAGAAAAAATAGTAAAATGAAGATTGTTGTTTTAAATCATTATGTTGTTGATGGTAAATTAATTTTTACTGCCTTGGGACCAGTTCAAAATAAATCATTTGATCAATTGGACCAAAATGGTGAATTTAGTAAAAGCTTAAAAATTTTAAATATGCAAAGATTTATGATTCGAAAATCAGAAAAAATAGATCCAAAATTAGTAAATAAAGTATTTAAATAGCTCTAAAATGGTTTACCTTGATAAAACAATTGCTCAGGAATTTAATTTCTGAGCTTTTTTTATTTTCTGTTTTTTAAATTTCTTTAATGCCTTCTATTGCTATAGATTTTTCGCCGTTGCGGATGGTGACTTTACCTGAGATTGCTACGCATTTTTCGGACACTACTGTTTCAATATTAGCTTGATATAGTTTTGGGAAAATCACAGCTTCTATGCTACCAGTAAAATCTTCTATAGTTAGGAAAGCCATATTATCGTTTTTCTTAGTGATAACTTTTTTGACTGTGGTGATCATCCCTCCGATAGCTATCGGATGACCGTTACCTAATTCTTCTTTTATCTTTTTAATATTTATAGGTTTAGATTCTAATTTTTCTCGCAATCTCTCGAGAGGATGCCCCGAAATATAAAGTCCTAACAATTCTTTCTCCCAAGAAAGCTTTTCGTTATTGGTTGCAAGATTACCAACTTTCAATTTAAATTCTGGAGCTTTAATTTCGCTCGCTCCACCGAAGAGAGAAATTTGATTTGCGTTTTGTTTGCTACCTTCTTTATTATAAAGAAGCATATCTTCTAGGTTCGCGAGGAGTACTCCGCGATCCGCCCATTCGTCCATAGAGCCTGATTTGATTAGAGCTTCCATAGATTTTTTATTTAAATTTTTATGTTTAACTCGGTCTAAGAAATTTCCGATAGAAGTAAAGTGACCTTTTTTACGTTCTTCGATGATAGCTTCACCGATATCTCCACCGAGATTTTTAATAGTATAAAGTCCGAAGCGGATTGTGTTCTCATCTATATAAGTAAAGTCTTTATAACTTTCGTTAATATTTGGAGGAAGAACGTTAATCTTCATTATTTTGCATTCATTAACTATTTTAGAAATAGTTTCTACGTCACCGGATTCTGCTGTCAGTATTGCAGTCATATATTCGACAGGGAAATTCGCTTTCATATAAGCGGTTTGGTACGCGACGCGTCCATACGATGCGGAGTGAGCTTTGTTAAAACCGTACGCCGCGAAAGGTTCTATCCAATTCCAAAGTTCTTGTGCTTTTTTAAGTGGCCATTTAGAGTGCTCGACGCAACCATTTATAAAATGCTCTTTTTGTTTAGCCATTTCTTCTGGAATTTTTTTACCGACAGCTTTACGGAATTTATCAGCTTCTCCCCAAGAGTATCCTGCAATATGAATAGCGATGAGGAGTAGGTCGTCTTGATAAACGAGAACTCCGTAAGTTTGCTTGAGTATTGGTTCTAGGGCTGGGTCAAGGTAACGTACTAAACTTGGTTTATGCTTTCTTTCTATATATAAGGGAATGAATTGCATAGGACCCGGACGATAAAGAGCTACCATAGCGTTGATATCGTGAATTGTTGTTGGGCGAAGTTGCTTTAAATATGCGGTGATTCCCGAACCGTTGAGCTGGAAAAGTCCTTCGGTTTGACCACTTGCTAGGAGCTCGAAAGTTTTCTTGTCTGCGACGTTTACGTGTTCTAAATCTACTTCTATATTTTTAGTAATTTTCACTATCTTTACCGCATCTGCAAGGATTGAAAGGTTACGAATTCCCAAGAAATCGAATTTCGGTAGTCCGACGTCTTCTATCTGATACATATCATATTGAGTAATAACGTCTCCACCTTTTGGATCAAATTGCACAGGAGTAAATTCATAAAGTGGTTTCGGAGAGATGACTACTCCGGCAGCGTGCACTGAAACGTGACGAACGCAACCTTCCATCTTTTTTGCAAGGTCTATTATCTCTTTTGTTTGAGCTTCTTTTTTGTAAGCTTCTTTAAGTTCAGGTACGAGTTCCATAGCGTGATCAATAGTCATTGGCATACCTTGAGAGCCTAAAGGAATCATAGAAGAAATTCTATCTCCGACTGCGTATTCGTGACCGAGTGCTCGAGCTACGTCGCGGACGGAACCTTTCGCCATCATAGTTCCAAAAGTCCCAATCTGAGCGACGCGGTCTTCGCCGTACTTACTTTTTACATACGAAATCATTTCAGCTCGGCGGTTATCGGCAAAGTCCATATCAATATCAGGAAGTGACGGACGTTCAGGATTTAAAAATCTTTCGAACGGAAGCTTGTAGACTAGAGGGTCTACGTTCGTAATACCGAGAAGATAAGTAGTGAGTGACCCCGCAACCGATCCTCTAATATTTGTAAGGATTCCATTCTCGCGAGCATAACGAAGCAAATCTCCTACAACTAGGAAATAAGTAGCGTAACCTTTTTGCTTGATAATTCCTAATTCATATTCCAATCTGTTTTTATAAATTTCATCCTCTTTATTTAATTTACGAAAAGGAAAACCTTCGTATGCAAGACGTTTTAAAACTTCATTTGCATCTTCATCATTTTCAGTTTTGAAATCTGGGAAATACGGCACGCCAAGTTCTATCTCGTAGTCTTCGCACATATCGGCTACTATATTAGTATTCATTACTGCTTCCGGAAAATCTGAGAAATATTCTAAAGCTGTTTTAGTATCTATCAGAGAAAAGTCGTCTTCAGAGAATTCAAATTTACTAGAATCTTTACCGTCAGTTCCGGTATTAACTTGGAGTAAAGTATGGTGCGCTTTATGATCATCTTTGCAAGGATAATGAGAGTCTTGCGTTGCAACGACGGGTATATCGAATTCTTTTGCGAGAGCAATTAATTTCTCTCGGAGTTCCGCATCGCGTTCTATTTTCGGATGAGATTGAATTTCTATAAAATAATTCTCTTTACCGAAAACTTCTTGATGCTCGCGGATTAAATCTCTTGCTTTCTCTAAGTCGTTATTTAAAACTGCACGAGAAAGTTTACCTCCCATGCAACCCGAAAGAGCAATAATACCTTCACCGAATTCGCGTAGCAAATCCATATCCACGCGAGGTTTATAGTAGTAACCTTTTAGATTTGCTTCACTAACTATGCGCATTAGATTTTTATAACCTTTGAGGTTTTTTGCAAGCAAGATTAAGTGATAGCGTTTATTATCAATACCTGGTTCTTTATCTGAGAGCTTGCGTTCAGCGACATAAACTTCGCAACCGATGATAGGTTTGATTCCTGCTTTTTTGCATTCTTTATAGAATTCTATAGCACCGTACATATTGCCGTGATCCGTAATAGCCATAGCCGGCATACCGTTTTCTTTCGCAATTCGTACCATATCCTCAACCTTCGAAAGTCCGTCAAGAAGGGAATAATGACTGTGAGTGTGGAGGTGAATAAATTTTTGTGTATCTTTTGCCATTTTTTCTATAATAGCATATTCTGGAAAAATTTTGTTATAATATAAATATTAAAATTTAGTTTAAAATATAGATATGGAAAATAAAAAAATCAGAGTTGCTATTAATGGATTTGGTCGTATTGGAAGAGCATTTCTTAAAATTGCTTGGGAAAATCCAAGTTTAGAAATCGTAGCAGTGAACGACCTTGGTAGTCTTGAATCTTTAGCTTATTTATTAAAATACGATACAGTTTATCGGACTTGGAAGCACGAAGTAAAGAAAGGTGAAGGCTCTATGATAATAGACGGCAAGGTTGTGAAATTTGTTTCAGAACGCGACACTACAAAACTTCCTTGGAAAGATTTAGATATTGATGTAGTAGTAGAGTCTACTGGACTTTTTACTAGTTATGAATCATCAAAGTTTCATCTAGATCAAGGAGCGAAAAAAGTAGTTATTTCTGCACCGGCTAAGGACGACCCTTCGGCAAGCTCAGGGCAAGCTTTCCTTGGAGAGACAATACTCCTCGGAGTGAACGAAGATAAATTCGGAACTTGCGACGTGACTTCTAATGCATCTTGTACTACTAACGCGGCTTCACCTCTTATTGGAATTTTGCACGAAGCTCTCGGTATTGAAAAAGCACTTCTCTCTACTACTCACGCATATACTGGAACTCAAGCCCTCGTTGACGGACCAAGCAAGAAAGACCTTCGCGAAGGTCGTGCTGCTGCACAAAATATCGTACCGAGTTCTACTGGAGCAGCTATTGCTGTAACTAAAGCATACCCAGAATTGACTGATCTTTTTGATGGGATCTCTATTCGCGTACCTGTACCTGCGGGATCTATCGTAGACGTTACTTTTATCTCAAAGAAAAATACTACAGCCGAAGAAGTAAATAATATTTTAAAAGAGGCATCAAAGAATGATAGATGGAGTAAGGTTTTCGCTATAACAGAAGAGCCGTTAGTTTCATCTGATATTTTAGGAGACTCTCATGCATCCATTGCTGACCTAGCTCTCACTCGCGTAGTCGGAGGGAATTTAATAAAAGTTATGGCTTGGTATGACAACGAAATGGGGTATACATATACTTTAGTTGAACATGTTATTAAGACAGGCAGAACTATAAATTAAAAAAAGAGCAGCAGATTGCTACTCTCTCAATTAAATTAGTTTAGGCCAGAATAGGATTAATTTGAGCCACATATTTTTTTGCTTTGAAAGTTCAATATGATCATTTGATGTACTGAAGCGATAGCAGACGATGTAGATTAAAAATCCTATCGAAAGGTATAAACCTAAAATTGGTAGTATGATGAAGAACTTGTCCATAAATATGAATTTTCCTTATAATACTTAGATTTAAGTTTTATGTCAAATAAAAATAACATGGTATAATAACGAAGCAATATATACGTATACATTAGTAGAGCATGTTATTAAGAGAGGAAATACAATTAAGTAAATAATTTTATGAAAATTAAACTTAACACAATTGTTCAAATAGGAGTAACTTTTTTTACTTTACTGGGTTTTACACTAACAGCTTTTAAATTACCAGAGTATGGATTAATTTCTAATTTAATTTCTCAACCATTTTGGCTTTATTCTACTTATAAATCTTGGAAAGAAGCTAATCAAATAGGTGCTTTTATTACAACGATTTTGTTGGCTTTAGCTATACTTTACGGAGTAATTAACTATTGGTTTTTATAAACTGATTTTTGTTTATGATATAATTTAATTATGAAAATATATTTAGGGAGTGATCATAGTGGTTATAAATATAAAGAAGAACTTAAGAAATATTTAAGTGAAATATTTTTTGATGCAGAAGTAATTGATAAAGGAAATACTGTTTTAGATGATGAAGATGATTATCCAGACTTTATAACTCCTGTGGCTGAAGCTGTAGTGCGGGACGAAGATGCTTTTGGAATAATTCTCGGAGGTAGCGGTCAAGGTGAGGCAATGTGTGCTAATCGTATTCCTGGAGCGAGAGCGATAGTTTTCTACGGAGAAGAAATTCCTGAAGTAGAAGTTGATATTAGTGGACGAAAAAGCATAGATACTTTTGAAATAGTGAAACTCGGTAGAGAGCACAATAATGCAAATATTTTATCTATTGGAGCTAGATTCGTAACTCTAGACGAAGCTAAATTCGCAACTGAGCTTTTTATTAAAACTCCTTTTTCAAATGAAGAAAGACATATAAATAGACTAAATAAATTTTAAAATGGAAATCATACCTGCAATTTTAACAAATAATTACGACGATTTGAAAAACAAAATTTCTTTAGTTAGAGGTTTTGTTTCTTTGGTGCAAGTAGATATTTGTGATGGAAAATATGTGAATTCTATGACTTGGCCCTTCGGTTACGCTCAGGGTCAACCCTTTTTTGATAAACATTTTTTAGCAATTTTAGATGAACGCGAAGGTATGCCTTTTTGGGAAGATGTTGATTTTGAAATTGATTTGATGGTTTCTGATGCTGTTACAAACTTTGATATTTATACTAAGCTTTCTCCGAAAAGAATAGTTTTTCATATTGAAGCGATGGATGACAAAGAAACTTTTTTTGAATTTTTAGAAGGTATAGATCCTTATTTTAAAGATAGTATTGAATTCGGAGTTGCAGTTTTGCCTAGCACAGACCTCGCTATCTTAGATAGCGTTATTTCAAATATTTCTTTTGTGCAATTTATGGGTATAGAAAATATCGGTTATCAAGGAGAAGAATTTGATGAAAGTATTTTAGAAAATATTAAAAATTTTAAAAATAAATATCCGGATATATATGTATCAGTTGATGGCGGAGTAGATCTAAATATTGCTTACGAATTAAAAAATATTGGAGTAGATCGCGTCGTTTCCGGTTCTGCGATTTATAATAGTAATGATATTTTAGGTACGATTGAAGAATTTCGCAATATTTAATTTGATTTAATTTGTAAAACTCTCTATACAAGTTATAATATAAGTATGTCTTTAACAGAAGAAAAAATTTACTCTCTGGAAATGAAAGCGAATCTTATTCGCGAGTCTATTATCGAAATGTTACTCGAAGCAAAATCAGGACACACTGCCGGACCGCTCGGTATGGCAGATATTTTTACTTATTTTTATTTTCACGCACTTAATCACGATCCTAAAAATCCGAGTTTTGAAGATCGAGATCGAGTCGTGCTTTCTAATGGGCATATTTGCCCAGTGCTTTATGCGACTATGGCGCACGCCGGATATTTCCCTGTAGAAGAACTTAAGACTTTACGTAAATTTGGCTCTCGTTTGCAAGGGCATCCGCATCG
>DALYEI010000012.1:0-13112 GCA_031972685.1 Minisyncoccota bacterium
CTACAGAGAATCGAACTCTGATTCCATCCTTGAGAAGGATGTGTCCTAACCGTTAGACGATAGAGCCATAGTAAAAATATATCAGAAATAAACTTTTTTGCAAAAATATAATTCTACTCCTTCTCCAACCACTCTTTCTCTTGTCTGACTAGCAAGTTATTTTTATTCTTTTTATCTTTAATGATTTCTCCTACTGCGCGTTCCATACGAATACTTTGAGAACCTTTGACGAGAATAATATCTCCTTTTTGTATGAAAGTTTTAAGAAATGCTCCAGTTAAAACAGAATTAGCAAATTCATGAATATTATTTTCATTCATACCAGCTTCTATTGCACCGTCTTTGATAAATTGTGCTCTTGGACCAACTACTATCAAAATATCTACGTTCTCGCTTGCGACTCTACCTATATGCTTGTGAGCTTCTTCAGTATGCCGTCCGAGTTCAAGCATATCGCCGAGAACTCCAATCTTTCTACTATTACTCTTTACATCATTCAAAGTCCGCAAAGCTGATTCTACTGCAAAAGGCGAAGCATTATAAGTATCATCGATAATCAAAGTATTATTCTCACCTAAAAGCAAACTCATACGTCCTTTAGGTACGTCGTAATTCTTGAGAGCAGATATAGAAGTCAAAATATTTAAATTCAAAGCGTGAGCGACAGAGAGAGCTATGAGTGAAGCATAGATATGATTCTTGCCGAAAACTCCTTCGATTATGACCGGGAAGCTCGCTCCACCGATATTGATATAAAAACTAGTTCCTTTCGGAATTGTATCTTCTAAAATATTATCAATATCATTCACTATGCTTTTATTGTCAAAATCTTTATGCACATAAAAAATATTTTCATTAGTTGCACAAATATCGCTTTCTTCATGAAAACCATAAGTTAGTATGCGGGATTTGGTTTTACTTTTCATATTAAAAACGTCTTCATCATCACGATTAAGTATTAGAAAACCGTCTTTTTTCAAAGTATCGATAAGTCCGCTTTTCTCTTCGATGAGATGATTGCGAGATTTGAAAAATTCTACGTGAACTGGTACTTCGGGAATTGTAGTTATAATAACTAAATCACTCTTAAGCCACATAGCCGTAGCAGCCATATCTCCCGGCTTCCCGACTCCGACTTCAAGCACTAACCAAGTAGGATAATCATTTTTAAATAAAATTAACTTGAGTCCTTTTAAAATATTTAAAACCCAAAGCAGAGGATTATTCCAAGCATTAGGAAGTCCTAAAATAGTAAGTGGTAACCCTATCTCGCTATTGTAACTTTTTTCACTACGACGAACATAATAGAATTTAGATAAAACTGCATACACAGCATCTTTAGTAGAAGTCTTTCCGACTGATCCAGTAATAGTAATAATACGCGGTTTGTATTTTTTTAATACGATTTCCGCTTCTATTCTCAATATATTTAAAATGATTTTCTTAAAAATGTTTTTCATAAATTATCTATCTGGGGGCACTTCGTAATAGTTTAGCAAAAATTTAGCAATATTCAAAAAAGGATCTGCCCAAGTTACCGACGCGTATTCACTACCCTTTGGATTAACTGCATAAAGTAAAACTATAAATTTCGGATCATAAGCTGGAAAATATCCAAAAAAAGAATGCGTATTGCGATCATCATAATAACCCTTACCGTCAGGTCGAGCGACTTGCGCAGTACCAGTTTTCACTCCTATACTATGACGCTCGAGTTTCGCCTTACCTCCTTTGAGCGATTTATCCATAACCGTAACGAGCATATTCGTAATCTCCCGACTAGTTTCGGGAGAAATCTTTGTAGGTTTTGTTTCATAAATTATATCTTTAAAAGTTGAATCATCATATTTGATTTTAGTTACGAAATGCGGAGTTACTAAATTCCCTCCATTCGCTAAACTCGCTAAAGCACGAATCATCTGAAAAGGAGTTAGAGCTATACCTTGCCCGAAAGAAGCGTTAGCATATTCGAGCTCACGAGGTGAATAAAGGTTAGAAACAATACTTCCAGTCTCATTAGGTAAATCAATATTGGTTTTTTCTTTTATTCCATAGCCTAAAATATAATCCCGAAATTTTTCTTTACCTAGTTTTTTATATGCGAAAACCATACCAGTATTTAAAGATTGATTTAAAACATCTTGCATACTAGTATTCGCTCCTCTACCCTTTTTATCGAAGTTATAAATTTGTTTCCCTTCTACGGTAACAAAACCGTTATCAGTATAAGTAGTAGTTGGTTTTAAAACTTTTGCATCGAGTGCGGACGCCATAACGAGAGGCTTCACAATCGAACCGAATTCTAAGACGTTTTCTACCATAGGATTTCGGAAGACCGAAATATCATCTACATTACGAAAATCATTCAAATTAAAATCCGGTTTAGAAGACACAGCATAAATAGACCCATCACGCGGATTCATAATAATCCCTCCAATTTGATCAGCATTATAACGAGCTTTAACGGCACTAATTTCTTTTTCTAAAAAAGCTTCTACGTTGGGCTCTATAGTAGTTACTATATCTCCTTTTTTAACTTTATCTTGAAACAAATTCTCATTCAAATCAGTAAACACTTCAGCAAAGAAATTCACATACGGATTATCTTTATCTCTCGATAAAACTTCATCATATTTACGCTCAAGTCCGTATCTGCCTCCGAGCGTATCTCCTTGATAACCAACAAATCCTAAAGTGTGCGAAGCGGTATTGTCCCCTGGATAAAAACGCCATTTTTCTCTATGCATTTCAATCCCTCCCAATTTAAGACTACTTATTGCATCAGCTTGCTTTTTGTTTAGATGATTAGTGATATCTTCATAAGGATCGTCTTTTTTATTAGCTTTATTTATAAAATCTTCTTTCACTAAGGGGACGATAGCATTGAGTTTATCATAAGTATTTTCTATATTGAGAATTTTATTCGGATTGATTGCGAGTTTAAAACCTGAAATCTGGAGCGCTCCTGAAACTAATTCTCCGTCTTTACGAGTAAATAAAATACTTCCGCGTTCAAAGATTTGATCAGTAGGAGTTACGTATTGCCTATCAGCACGGAGAGCAAAATCATCTTTTTTAACGACTTGCACTAAAAAAAGCCTAGCAACAAAAACGAAAGTTACTATGATAATAAATAAAGAAACTATTCTTAATCTCAGAGTGAAATTAGATTTCATTTAAAGCAACTAATCTTGTACTATCTTCGTCTAGTAAACTTAAATTTGAACGGACCGCAAAACTAGGCACAACTTCTACAAAACCACTCGCCAAAGAAGAATTTTTGTCGACAGTATTTACTAGAGTCATATACGAAGCTTCGAGATCTGCTACTTCATTTAGAGAATTACGCATTTGGGCTTCGACAGTTTTACGTTCGATAATATTGAAAACCATATTACCTAAAACAATTACATACAAAAGTGAAAAAACTCCGAAACCAATCATCAAAAAGTAAAGGATTTTACTTCTTAGATCTATTGTTTGATCAATGGTTTCGACTTTTTTTACATAACTTTTTACTTTTATACTTGCTTCTTTCATGTTTTTCTTGTCCTGTCGCTCGTGAGTGACGGGATATATTAATTTATAATTTTTGTATGATTCTTAATTTAGCACTACGTGATCTCTTGTTGTTTTTAATTTCATCTATACTAGGCACGATTGGCTTTTTATTTACTAAAACTAATTTTCCTTCTTTAGCCTTATCTCTGAAAAAATTTTTGACTATTCTGTCTTCGAGGCTGTGAAAAGTAATTACTGAAATTCGTCCGTCTTTTTTTACAATTTCAAAACTTTTTTCTAAAGCTTCTCCTAAAGTTCTAAGTTCATCGTTGACTGCTATACGCAAAGCTTGAAAGGTTTTTGTTGCCGGATTGATTTTGCCCTTCTTGTATTGATTAGGTACGCTCTCTTCAATAATTTTCACTAAATCAAAAGTAGTTTCGATTTCTTTTATTTTTCTACTCTCTACAATATTTTTAGCAATCCTACGAGCATAACGCTCTTCTCCGTAACCATAAATAATATCAGCGAGGTTAGATTCTTCCCAAGTATTTACTATTTCATAAGCGGTTAAATCTTCTTCATTCGGATTTTCTTTCATGGTCATTAACAATTTTTCATTTCTCAAAAAAGAAAAACCGCGACCTGTATTATCTAATTGATCAGAAGAAATTCCTAAATCAAATAAAACTCCGTCAACTTCATCTATATTTTCTTCATCTAAAGCTTTATCTATATCACGAAAATTTAAATTTTTAAAAATAATTCTATCTTCAAAACCTTGGATATTTTTCTTAGCTCGATTTAACGCTCCAGAATCTTGATCAAGAGCGATAACTTTAGAATTCCTAGTTTCTTCTAAGATTCTACGAGTATGGCCTCCACCACCAAAAGTCGCATCAACAAAGATTCCATTATCTTTAAGATTTAAACCTTCTATACTTTCTTTTAAAAGAACGCTAATATGTACGCTTTCCATATTATTTTTCACTTAATTTCTCAGCAATTTCGTCTGCTTTCTTGTCAGTAATATTTTTATACTCAGACCAAGTTTTGCTGTTCCATAATTCAATACGATTATCTACTCCGACTAAAACTGCTTCACTTTCGCCCTTGAGTTCTCCTTCATTTTTTAGAAATTCAGGAATTAACATCCGTCCAACCTTATCAATATCGACTTCAGTCGCACCTCCAAAAATTCGACGATTAAAAGCACGAGTATCAGCCTTGAGCCAAGGATTAGCCGATAATTCAGAAGATAATTTAGCCCATTCTTTCATAGTAAAAATAAACAAACAATTATCGAGTCCGCGAGTAATTATAATTTTTTTACCTACTTCCTTACGGAATTTTGCAGGCAAAGAAATTCTTCCTTTTTCATCTATTTTGTGTGTGTATTCTCCTATTAGCATAAATTATTCGATAAAACCTTGGGATTTTTTCATCCCACTTTTTCCCACTTCATATTTATTATACTCCACTCTACCCCACTACACAAATCTAAAATTCATCAAATATGTGGATAACTATAAACAAAAAACCTTATTTTCATAAGGTTTTTTTGTTTATTTTAAAAAGTTTATTTATTTAATTCAATTCGAGTAATTGGTCCTACGATACCATCAATTTTAATATTTTTATCTTTTTGGAATTTTATAACTGCTTGTTTTGTTTTTACTGCAAATTTATTAGTCTCATTATCTTTTGATCCAGGACCAACTTTATCTAGTTCATAACCTTTACAATTTAATATTTTTTGAAGTAATTTAACAGTATCATTTACATCTCTGTATTTTAAAATATTCGGGTTTTCTGGTAATTTATTACAAGATTTGGTTACTGAGATTTCTTCTATTTTAATTTCTACTTTATTTTCTGGAATTATTTGTGCAGAGGGTTGAGTTAATTCTGGAACAACTGGTATATTAATTATTTGATATATTAGATTACCACCTCCTCCATGAACAACAATTTCAAAAGAAGAAATAGCTAATGATGTACTAGCGTTAGCACTTGCATCAGTCACAATAATAGTACAATTAGTATGACTACCAGCAGCTAAATATTCAAATGTTATAGTATTATTACCCACTGTTGCATTTGTTGTAGACGAAGTACAATCACCTCCGTATGTAATAGTACCAGCTTCATTGGTGTTAAAAGTATAATCTGGAGTTCTGTCTGCTGAAACATTTATTGGCGTCACTTCTGTTAAACTTGGAGCTGTAGAATCACCAGCGTTTGATAATTTAAGAATAAAAGTATCAAAACCAGATATTGGACTAATATTATTAGTTCCAGCTCCAGGGTCAAAATCAGTATTATTAGTATCAAAATAACCTAATAAATAAATATCATCACTTGAATCTATATTTATAGACAAACCTCCTTCACTGCCACTATTACTAATTGCTTTTGCAAATTGAAAAGCCCCATCAGTATCTAATTTTACTAAAAATAAATCATCACTTCCCCCATTCGAAGTTAGATTAGTAGTTCCTGCTCCAGGGTCAAAATCGACGGTATCATAAAAATAACCAGTTGAGTAAACATTATATGTCGAATCTAGAGCAATACTATAAGGAAATTCAGAATTAGCATTACCAATCTGCTTAACCCAACTAAGTTCTCCACTTAAATCAAATTTAGTAATAAAAATATCATCCCCTCCATTCGAAGTTAGATTAGTAGTTCCTGCTCCAGGGTCAAAATCTACTGTATTAGTGAAAGTTCCATTAACATAAATATTAGAATCTCCATCAGCTACTACAGCAGAAGGTGCATCATTTCCTGTACCACCAAAAGTTTTCGCCCAAGATAATGCTAATGAAGAATCAAGTTTTAATAAAAACACATCCTTCGCTCCATTCGAAGTTAGATTAGTAGTTCCTGCTCCAGGGTCAAAATCGACAGTATTACTAAAATTTCCAATTAAATATAATTCATTGTTTGAATCAATATTTAAATAAACTAAACTTTCACTACTAGCTTCTCCAATATTTTTAGCTTCTAAAAGATTTCCATTTAAATCCAATTTAGATATAAAAATATCACTTCCTCCGTTTGAAGTTAGATTAGTAGTTCCTGCTCCAGGGTCGAAATCTACTGTATTAGAAAAAATTCCTGTAACATAAATATTATCACTTACATCTAACACCAAAGAATAAATATAATCGTGAGATGTAGTACCAACTCTTTTAACCCACAGAAAATCACCAGCCGAATCTAGTTTTACTATAGCAACATCATTACCTCCATTCGAAGTTAGATTAGTGGTTCCTACTCCAGGGTCAAAATCTACTGTACCAGTAAAATAGATACCAATATACACATTCCCAGAACTATCTATATCTAAGGCTTGTGAAAAAGCACTTGCGCTACCAGAAAAAGATTTTGCCCACACAAAACTACCATCTGAATCTAATTTAGAAACAAAAACATCAGCCGAACCGGTGGCAGCAAGATTTGTAGTTCCAGCTCCTGGGTTAAAGTCTACTGTACCAGTAAAAGATCCAGTATAATAAATATTATTACTAGTATCCATATTTGAATACCAACCATTATTAGCGTCTGTAGATTTTACCCATACAAAATCACCAGCTGCAAAAGTGTTTAATGGTAAAACAAAAATTATTATAATTACTAAAAAATAATAAAAATTTTTCATGTTATTAATCTCTAATCAAAATAGCCCTTAAAATACTAGAAGTTATAGCTACTACGAATGCTCCTAAGAATGCGGGTATAAATCCTTCTACTTCGAAACCCTCTACAAAGCTTGCAATAAACCAGAATAGTAATCCGTTTAGAACTAAAGAGAAAATCCCAAGAGTTAAAATATTAATAGGTAAAGTCAAAATATTTAAAATAGGCTTTATCGTAAAACTCATAACTCCCCAAATAAAAGCAACGATCAAAGCAATATAAAAACTAGAAACTACTATTCCAGGCACAACATAAGCAGCAAGCAAAACCGCCCCTGCGCCTATTAACCAATTTAAAATGATTTTCATAATACTTTAATTATATAATGTATAAACAAAAATAAAAAGCGTCTAAATAAATTAAACGCTTTTTTTATTGACAGGAAACTTAATAATTTACTTATATCCTTTTCCACTACAATAAGGACATACATTTGGGCCACTAGCCCCAACGTTAGGGTGATAATAAGGATCCTTGCCATCACCTTGACATAATTCGCAAAGTTCTTTATTTTCAATTTCTTTTTCTCTAGCTTCAGCTTCTTTTTTGGATTTATAAATACGTCCATCTCTAGTTTTATAGGTTATTATTATTTCCATTGAAATTGTTATTTTAAAATGTACTACGGCAAAATTGCCTTTTTCTTTTATAATATAACCACAAAATTTAAAGAAAAGCAAATAAAAAAGAGAGCTATGCGACTTTTCGCAAAACTCTCTAATTACATTTATTAAATGATTAATCCTTTATCTAAAATAACATAAAAATTCAGTTTTACAACCATTCGTTATGCTTCGGTCGCATTAGTGGGAAGAATTGAGTTTCGCGTATAGGTTTGTCGGCGAGGAATGCGAAAAACATTTCTCCAAATCCGAATCCACAAGTCGGAGGCATACCGTATTCAAGCATTTCTACGAATTCTAAGTCTGGCATCATAGCTTCTTTGTCCCCTTGATTTAATAATTCTTGTTGCACGTTGAATCTCTCAGCTTGATCTATAGGATCGTTGAGCTCAGAGAATCCGTTACCGACTTCACTTCCTGCGATGATGACTTGGAATCTTTCAGTCTTATCAGTATTGCTCGGCATAGATTTAGAAAGTGGAGAAACGAGCTTTGGATGACCTGTGAGGAAAACTGGACCTGCGATTTTCTTACGGCAATATTTCCAAAGAGTATCTACGAGACGCTCCATAGTATCTCCGTCGTATTTTACTTCGAGTCTTTCTAAGGTCTTCTTCACTTCTTCATAGGTAGTATTAGATAAATCAATACCAGTTTCTCTCTTTACGGTTTCAGTATAATCAATCTTCTCCCAAGTTCCTCCAAGATCAAACTTATGTCCACGAGTTTCGAACTCGGTTTTACCGAAAACTTCAAGTGCAATTTTCTTATAAAGTTCTTCTACGAGTTTCATACCGTCTTGATAATTCGCATAAGCCCAGTAGAATTCCATATTTACGAATTCTTGCAAATGATTCGCATCGGAGCCTTCGTTACGATAGGCTCGTCCTATTTCAAAAGTCTTCGGAAATCCTGCGGACATAAGTCTCTTCTGCCAAAGTTCACCGATAGAAATACGCAAATATAAAGGAAGTTTAAAATCTTCATTGTAAGTCTTAAAAGGAGTAGCTTCTGCTCCGCCGGTTGTGACTTCAAGAGTTGGAGTTTCAATTTCGAGAAAACCGCGCTCTTTCATAAAATTACGAGTAGTTTCCCAAAATTTCATTTTCTTCATAAGAGTATCACGAATATCTTCATTCATTAAGATATCTAAATATCTCTTGCGAAAACGCTCTTCAATATCTGTAAGTCCGTGCCATTTTTCAGGAAGAGGAAGTAAGGTCTTAGTTAAAATATTCCAATCAGTGATCTCGATACTCTTCTCGCCTCTTTTAGTTGTGAAGAAAGTTCCGCAAATTTCAATAAAATCTCCAATATCAATAACTTCATTAAATAAATTTAATTTTTCTTCACCTAGTACGTCTAATTTTAAAACTCCTTGAAAATTTGCGGTTCCATCATAAAGAGTGATAAACATGATAGCTCCTTGACCCCGAATAGACATAATACGCCCAGCGAGCCATTTAGTAACTTTAGAATTTTCTAAATTTGTAAAGTCTAAAATAGCTTCCTGTAAAGAAAGTTCACGAAGTGAATTTGCGGGGTACGGATTAATACCCTTTTCTTTTAAAAGGTTTAGTTTTTTTAAACGAGCATCTCTTATTTCATCTATGCTTGACATATTAAGCTACATCGATAACTTTATAATGAACCACTCCCTTCGGGGTTTGAAATTCAATTTTATCTCCCTTTTTCTTACCGAAAAGTGCACTACCAAAAGGTGAGCGATTAGAAATCTTACCTAAACTTGAATCCGCTTCTTCAGAACCTACTATAGTATAGATTAATTTTTCTTTTGAATCTTCTTTAGTAACAGTAACCTTAGAACCGATAGATACAGTATCACCTCCGCTAACTACGGCAATCTTGGATACTTTTAAAACGTGTTCGATTTTTTTAATTTGCTCTTCTAAAACTCCTTGATCTTCACGAGCTTGATGATATTCAGCATTTTCTGATAAATCTCCAAGTGATTTTGCGTATTCTAATCTAGCAATAATCTCTTTTCTCTTTGGACCTTTTAAGTCTTCTAATTCATGTTCTAATTCTAACTTTTTCTCTTTTGTTATATAATCTGCTGTTTTATCCATTGCTATATAGTAACTTTTTTAGAATTAAAAATCAAATAGGATATAAGAACTTGCGATAAATATAAATTATGATAATATATATCCATATGGCAAAAACAGTAATCGAAGTAAGTAAAAACCCAAACGAAAACAACGCAAGCATTTTGCGCCGTTTTTCTCGTAAAGTTCAAGAATCTGGTATTATTCAAAAGGTTAAAAAGAATCGTTATAACGAACGCGCTTTATCTAAATTAAAAGTAAAGCAAGGAACTCTAAAGAAATTAGGTAGAAGAAAAGAAATAGAGAAACTTCGCAAGCTTGGTAAAATTAGATAATATAAATAATACCGTGAGTGATAAAATTTCAATTAGAAATATGACAAAAGACAAAGCACTCGCCTTGTCTTTTTCGGTTGTAGAAGAAATCAAAAACGAAATTCTAGGAAAAAATTACGAATTATCTATCGTCTACGTAGTTCCTAAACTTTCACAAAGATTAAATAAAGAATATCGAGGCAAAGATAATCCTACTAATATTTTGTCTTTTAACGTTTCGGAAAATAGTGGTGAGTTGATAATTTGTCAAAATGTTTTAAAGAAAGAAGCGAAAAATTTTGATAAAAGTCCGACTAAATTCTTGGGATTTTTAGTTATACACGGAATGCTACATTTGAAAGGTTTGGAACATGGTAGTATAATGGAAAGAAAGGAAGAAAAGTATGACGAGAAATATTTCAGTAGCTATAGACATAGGCTCGGAAAAAGTTCGGGTCTTAGTAGGCGAATTCGAAAAGGGAAAAGAAATTCCTAATATTATTGGTATTGGTGAATCTACTTCTTCAGGAATACGTAGAGGTTATGTTGTGTCCGTAAAGGATGCTACTTTGTCTTTGAGAAAAGCTTTAGGAAAAGCTGAAGAAAGTTCAGGTATTAAAATCAAAAAAGCATTTCTAGGTATTGGAGGCTACACAGTCAGAGGAGAAAATAGCCTAGGTACTAGTATTGTTTCGAAAGCAGATAGCGAAGTTACTAATTTAGATATCGAAAAAGCCCTAGAAGATGCTGAGAAAAACCTAAACTTAGCAAATAAAAAAGTTTTAAATTCTTTCCCTGTTTCTTATAAATTAGACGGTAAAGAAATTTTAGGTAGAATTGAAGGAAATATTGGAAATAAACTCGAAGTCAAAGCTCAAATAATTACTTGCTCGAATCAACATTTCGAAGACTTAATATCAGTAGTTACGAATGCAGGGGTTTTAGTTACGGATGTTGTGCCCTTTCACCTATCAAGTAGCGAAATAGCTTTAAATAAAAGGCAGAAAATCGTAGGCTCAATGCTCGTAGATATAGGATCTGAAACTACTAAAATTGCAATTTTTGAAAATGAAATTTTAATCTCACTTCATACTTTTAGTATTGGGGCAAATGATATCACTAACGATATTGCTCTCGGACTTAAAATTAATCTTGAAGAAGCAGAAAATATTAAATTAGGAAATATTCCTGAAAATATTTCTAAGAAAAAAGTAGAAGAAATAATCAATGCGCGTCTCGAAGATATTTTTGAACTTATCGATAATCATTTGAAAAAAATAAAAAGAAACGAATTGCTCCCTGGAGGAATAATTTTCTCAGGTGGTGGTGCAAATACTCCAAACTTAATAGAACTTTCAAAAAATATTTTGAAGCTTCCGACTTCTATCGGTAAAACTGAGATGTTTGGAAATGCTAAAACTAAATTAAAGGACAATATTTATTTTTCTGCTTTAGGACTACTCTTTAAAGGTCAAGAGAAAGTTTATGATGAGGGCTCATTCGGGTCTTTCTTTAATGACCTTAAGAATACAATCAAGTCTCAAATAAAACAATTTTTACCTTAAAAAATAAGGAGATTTTATTATTGTTTTAACACTATTTTTGTCCTTTAGGAAGTCTTTTACTTTTTATTCTTTTCTGATATGATAACTCTATATTAGTATTTAATTTATTTATAAACATATGCCTAAAGTAAACCCTGAAATAGAAAGTTTTGCCCGTATCGTTGTGATCGGAGTTGGAGGTTCTGGAAAGAATGCAGTGAACCACATGATAAATTCCAAAGTGAAAGGAGTAACTTTCATCGCAATGAATACTGATACTCAAGACTTACACAATTCTCTTGCAGAGAAAAAAATTCATATCGGTAAAAATTTAACCAAAGGCCTAGGAGCAGGAATGAATCCTGAAGTAGGACGTAAGGCGGCCGAAGAAACGAAAGCAGAAATTCAAGACGTTATCAAGGGTGCCGATATGATTTTTATCGCTTGTGGAATGGGAGGAGGTACAGGCACAGGTGCAGCTCCTATCATCGCTCGTGCAGCCAAAGAGCAAGGTATACTTACTGTAGGCGTAGTAACTAAACCTTTCTTCTTCGAAGGTCAACACCGCTCACGTCTCGCTGAAAAAGGTATCGAAGAACTCGCTCGCGAAGTAGATGCTCTTATCACTATTCCTAACGATAAATTACTTCAAATTTCAGAAAAAAGTACAAATTTTAAAGATGCTTTCGCTATTTGTGACGACGTATTACGCCAAGCAGTAGAAGGTATTTCTGACCTTATCACAACTCCAGGTATTATCAACGTAGACTTTGCTGATATTCGAGCTGTTATGTCTGATGCAGGTAGTGCACTTATGGGTATTGGGCTTGCTTCAGGTGAAAATCGTGCTGAAAAAGCAGCTGTACAAGCTATTAATTCTCCTCTACTTGAAGTTTCTATTCACGGGGCAAAAGGCGTATTATTCGCTATTTCTGGAGGTGACGACTTAACAATTCACGAAATTCAAGAAGCAGCAAAAATGATCACTGAATCTATCGACAAAGACGCTAAAGTTATTTTCGGTACTATTAATGATCAAAAATTAAAGAAAGGAGAAATCAAAGTTACTGTTATCGCTACTAACTTCCCTACTGATTTACCAAAGAAAACTTTATTCACTGCTATGCCTGACGTAGTAGAGAAACCTAAAGTTATCGAAGAAAAAAAAGAAGTAATTAGAGAAAAAGTTGAAAGTGTTATAGATAAAGGTAGAATTCATAATTCTCTAAATCCAAATATAAATCTAAACTCAAATCCAATAAATAACGATTTTATAAAGAAAATAGAAAAAAAACCAGAACCAGTAGAAGAAATCATCATTGATGATGACGGCGACGATTGGTCTGCAGTACCTGC
>DALYEI010000012.1:13212-14725 GCA_031972685.1 Minisyncoccota bacterium
GGACCGGCTGGAGTTTCAGCTGCGGTTTATGCTGCTCGTAAAAGACTTAATACTTTGATGATTTTATCTGAATGGGGTGGGCAAAGTATAGTTTCAGAAGAGATTTATAACTGGATAGGTAATATCTCTATACCTGGAGCTAAACTCGCAGAAGATTTTAAGGCACATGTACTCGCAAATGCAAAAACTGAAACTAACCCAAACGCTACCCTAGAAACTAAAGAAGGTGAAAAAGCTATTGATATACAAAAGAATTCAGATACCTTTATAGTCAAAACCGAATCAGGTAAAGAATTCGAAACTAAAACTGTACTTATATCTTCTGGTAGTTCTCGTCGCAAAATAGAAGCATTAAATGCTGATAGATTAGAGCATAAAGGACTTACCTATTGCGCCTCTTGTGACGGTCCTATTTTTGCAGATATGGACGTAGTAGTAGTTGGAGGAGGAAATGCTGGTTTTGAATCCGCAGCTCAACTTCTCGCTTATTGCAAATCTGTAACCCTTATAAACCGTACCGAAACTTTCAGAGCTGATGAAATTACTGTAGAGAAAATTTCTAAAAATCCAAAATTCAATATTATTAAAAACGCTATTATTACCGAAGTTATCGGTGAGAAATTCGTTTCAGGACTAAAATACAAAGATACTCAAACTAACGAAGAAAAAGAATTGAAGGTTTCTGGAATTTTCGTAGAAATTGGTCAAATTCCAAATACAAGTTTTGCTAAAAATGTTGTAGAGATTGATGAAATTGGTAGAATTAAAATCGACCCTTGGACTAATCAAACTACTACTCCGGGGATTTGGGCGGCTGGAGACTGTACCAATATTCTCTATCATCAAAACAATATCGCTTCCGGCGACGGAGTTAAAGCTCTCGAAGATATATATTTATATTTACATACTAAATAAGCCTTTAAAATAGGCTTATTTTTGTATTTGCTTTTATTTCCAAAAGTGTAATACTTAAATAGAACTGTATATTTCATAACTTAAAAAATTTAAAAGCATGGCTGAAGTTTTACTAATTAAAAGTCCCAATTTCAGATATTATTTTTATCAAGAATCTTTGAATAAAAGATTTCCAGTATTTAAAGAAAAAAATGCTGGCCTAAATCAAATCATAGATCTTTTAGATAAAAAAATCATAGATGAGAGAAAAGGGTTAAAACTACTCTATCAAGTTTATGATTCAGTATTTCATTCATTACAAAAAAATACGAATGAAAAAATAGAGAAAGATTTAGAAACCGCAATGAATTTCAAATCAATAAAAGGATTGTTGATTGAAGAAATTAAAAAACAAGAAAAAGAAGAATTGAAAAGTATTATTTTAAATAATTACAAAATTCATAATAAAAAGATTCCTATACCAGCATAACTTTAAATAGGTTCGAGGCTTTAAGTCTCGGACCTGTTTTTATTTTGTTAAAAATCGTATTGATTAGGAGACATATCCCCTTTCTTAAGGAATAAATATAACATAAATAGACTATACGCCAAGAACGGT
>DALYEI010000013.1:0-14690 GCA_031972685.1 Minisyncoccota bacterium
CCTTTATTTGAATACCTACGATCAAGTCCGTCCGCATACCCTATCGGCAAAATAGCTATTTTAGTTTCTTTTGTAGTCAAATAAGTAAGCCCGTAACCAATAGTCCGGCCTTCGGGCAAAGTTTTAATTTGAGCGATTTTAGTTTTAAAAGATAAAACCGGTTTTAAGTCTAATTTCTTTTTATATAAAAACTCGATATGAGATGAAGGCCAAAGCCCGTATCCCCCGATCCCAATACGCACTATATTATTTATACCTTTATTCTTCTCATAAACTAAAACTCCAGAAGTTGCTGATAAATGAGTTTTAACATTTTTAAAATCATACTTAGCTAAAATTTTTAAAAACTTATCATACTCTTTAATTTGCTTTTTGGCGTGAGTAAAATTATTGACGTCTTCTATATTCGCAAAGTGACCGTATATACCTCCGAGTTTAATATATTTCGCATTTTTTAAAATTTCTAAAATTTCGGTAAATTGTTCTATACTTAATCCTTCACGTCCGAGTAGTGCATCTACCGGCAAATGCACTTCTATTTTCTTTTTATTTTGATTGGTGATTTTTATAAGTTCTAAAAGTTGCTCTTTATTAAAGATAGATAAAATCGCATCAAACTTGATAGCATCTTTCATATCACTCATCTCTACATATCCAAAAAGAAAAGTCTTTTTCTTTGAAATCTTACGAAGCAATTTAAGCTCAAGTAAACTATTCACAAAAAAGTAATCTACGTATTTCTCAGCTATTTTTGCAATCTCATTTTGCCCGTGCCCGTAAGCGTTGCCTTTAATAGCAAACGCAATCTCGGTTCCCTCTTTTATTAATTTCCGAAATTCTAAAATATTATGAATTAGATTTTCACTAGAAAGTTCAATATAAGAAATTGGTAAATCTTTTTTCATTATTTAAAATTTGTTTTTAATGATTTTTCTCGACTATATCTCGCAAAAGCAAATTCTACGAGCATATCGAGCAATTTACTTTTTTGAATTCCGCTATATTCAAAAAGTTTAGGATACATACTGATATCTGTAAAGCCCGGCATAGTATTGATTTCGTTCACGTAAATCTTACCTTCTTTAGTTAAAAATACGTCAACTCGAGCAAGACCTTCACAAGCTAAAATTTTAAAAACTTGTTTTGCAATATCTTGAATTCTTTTAATATCTTTTTTATTTAAATTTTTAGCTGGAATATCTACACGTGCTTTATTTTCACTAATATATTTTGCATCATAAGAATAAAAATCATCAGTAGTTAATACGATTTCTCCTACTGTTGAAGCGATAGGGTTTTCGTTGCCGAGCACTGCGCATTCGAGTTCTCGTCCCAAAATAGCTTCTTCGGCTAAAATTTTAGTATCATAAAGAAAAGCTTCTCTCAAAGCATTTTCCCAATCTTTTTTATTAGTTACTTTTGAAACTCCAACCGAAGATCCAGCATTCGCAGGTTTTACGAAAATAGTTTTACCTAAAATCTTACTTGCCTTTTCATAAGAGATTTTATCTTCACCATAAATCGTAATAAATTTCGCATTTAGAATTCCTTTCTCATTCATTAGTCTTTTTGCAATTTCTTTGTCCATACCGAGCGCACTACCTAAAACCGAAACGCCGACAAAAGGTAAATCAAGTATTTTAAGTAAACCTTGCATCGTGCCGTCTTCTCCGTAAGTACCGTGCAAAACTGGGAAAATTATATCTTGCTTTTGCAAACTTAGAATATCAAATTTACCATTTTTAGGAATTAAAATTGGAGTGATAATATATTTTTTCTTATCGAGAGCATTCATAATATTACGTGCAGAATTAATAGAAACTTCATGCTCTGCACTTTTACCTCCATACAAAACTCCGATTTTTATTTTCTTCATATTTAAACTTTTAAAATCATACTTTTAAAATCTTTCGGGAAATTTGTTAAATTTTCTCCTCCTTTTTCTGTAATTCTAATCATATCTTCGATACGTACTCCGCCAAGACCTCTAATATAAATTCCCGGCTCTACAGTCATCACAGAGTTAATAGGTAAAATATCAGTAGTATTAAGCTTGAAATTTGGCCATTCGTGAATCACCGTTCCCACTCCGTGACCTAAACCGTGCTTAAAATTATTCTTATATTTTTTAGCTAAAAAGTCACGAGCAGAGCTATCGATTTTTTTAGCATTTTTTTCTCCTTTTTTTATTTTAGCTAAAGCTATTTCTTGTGCTCGTAAAACATCTTTATAAACTTTGATTAGTTTATCTTGACGAATTTTATCTTTTTTATTTTTAGGTATTCCATAGAAAAAAGTCCGAGTCATATCAGAGCAATACTGATTAATAGTCGTACCGAAATCAAGCATAATAATATCTCCTAATTTAAGTTTTGTTTCACTCGGAGTATGGTGAATATTTGCTGTATTTTTACCAAAGGCAACTATTGGCGAAAAAGAAAGTATTGGGGCCTTGTATTTGATAAAACTTTGTTTAATAAAATTTTCTATTTCTATTTCACTAATTCCGACACGTAAAATCTTTAAAGTATCATTTAAAACTTGCTCACTTATTCTCTGAGCTTTGATTATATTATTTAATTCGTTAAGATTTTTAGGAGCTCTAACTTCGTGCAATAATTTCGTATTCATAGGATTGATTATATCACTTTATTTTCAAAGTATAAAATGCTAAGATTTGAATATGAAAAAAGAAAATAAAACTAAAAAAGAACCGAAAATCAAATCAATAATTAATGAACCTAAATGGGAAAATGCGGATGTAGTACTTTTAAGTGCGGCTTATGATAAAACTGCTTCAAGTCATAAAGGCACAGTAGCCGGACCAAAAGCTGTAATTAAAAATCTCGCTACTCAAATAGAATTTTATGATCGAGAATATAAATTAGAAGTTATTGATTATGTTAAAACTGCTCATGCTGATCTAGGAAACCTTAATAAATTCAAACCTGAATTAGTTTATAAAAAAATCAACACTATTGCTGAAAAATTAATTCAAAATAATAAATTTATTTTTACTTTAGGTGGAGAGCATTCTGTACCTCTCGGAGTTTATAAGGCTCTCGCTAATAAATACGATCCTAAAGAAATCACCATCCTTCAAATCGATGCGCATTTAGATTTACGTAACGATGACTCGGATTATAGTAAAAACCCTACTCATCTCGCTCATTCGACTATTATGCGTCGTGCTCACGAACTCGGATACAATATCTTAAACGTTGGAGCGAGAAGTTTCTCTGGTGAAGAGCACTCTTACGTAGAGCAAAATAAAAATATCAATATTTTTCAATTTGGTTACCCTTTCGCAATACCTAAAATTGAAGAAATTTTAAATTCTATAAAAACTAAATACGTATATATAACTATCGACGTAGATGGATTTGATCCTAGTGTGATGCCGGGAACTGGAACTCCTGTACCTGGAGGTTTAAGTTGGGATTATGGTATGGAACTAATAGATAAAACAATCTCTAAATTTGAATTAATCGGAGCTGATATTGTAGAAGTTTCACCTCAAAAAGAAACCGTTATCACCGAATATGCTTCCGCTCAACTAGTCTATTCAATCATAACTCATAAATTTAAAGAAAAGTTAAAATAAAAAACGGCTTAAGCCGTTTTTTAAATTCCTTCTTTTTTGAGTTCTTCGAGTAATTCTTTCGCTTTTTTAGAAATATTTTTAGGCATTTTGATATTGACTTTGATATATAGATCCCCTGCCTCACCTTTAAAGATAGCTTCACCTTTGCCCTTCATTCGCAAATTCTCTCCATTATGAATACCACTCGGCACTGGAATAACAATTTCTTCATTTTGATTTATAATTCCCTTACCGCGACAAGTTTCGCAAACTTCTTTCGGAATTTCTCCTTCACCATAGCAAGTCTCACAAATACGAGTATTTTGAATATTTCCCAATATTGTTCTTTTGACTTCGTGAATTTTTCCTTTACCTTCGCAAGTTTTACATTGATCCATCTTGGTTCCCTTTTTAGCACCCTTACCGTGACAAGTCTCACAAGTAGAATTTTTATTTATATTTATAGTTTTATTTACTCCTAAAATTGAATCGGTAAAAGTAATATTGATCTCAGTTTGCAAATCTCTACCTCGACGAGCTCTACCTCGCCCTCCACCACCTCCAAAAAAATCAGAAAAAATATCTCCTAAATCAAACTCCATTCCGCCTCCATTTTGGAAACCAGAAAAATCAAAACCTTCAAATCCACCAAATCCTCCTCCAGCACCGCCTCCGAAACCTCCCATATTTTGATAATTCGCTCCAAATTGATCGTATTTTGCTCTCTTGCTATCATCCGAAAGAGTTTGATAAGCTTCGTTTACTTCTTTGAATTTTGCTTCATCTCCTTCTTTTTTATCAGGGTGATATTTATGAGCCAACTTATAAAAAGCCTTCTTGATTTCATCCTTAGAAGCGCCTTTATTTACACCCAATATTTGATAGTAATCTTTTGACATAGTTTTGTAATACCTATTTTATCAAAGACCAACCTAAAAATCAACAACTTTTTCGCGCTCGCGAAAAATTATAAAATTAAAAAACTTGCTGATAGCATTTTTCACAATAGATAATTTTTTGATTTTTAGGATTATGCATAGTTGTTAAATCTTTTTTACAATTATCACATTTACTTTCAAATGATATAGGCATATTAACTAAACTCAACCTTCTTGATTCTCTACACTTTGGACAATTATCAGGTAAGGGTAAATTAAGTTTACGATATAAATCTAATTCCCCTTTTGTAAAACGAAAACAATTTTCACAACCCACACAAGAAACAATTTCTTTTAAAATCTCATCATTAAATTCTTCTGAAGAATCTGGTAAATCGAACCCATCTATGGTTTTAGTATAGTTATTAATGATTTTATCTTGCCAATTGTAACCTTCTTTTAAAGCTTCTTCTTTTGTTTTTGAAAAAAATTTATTCGCATTACTATCTACATAAGGAAACATAGAAAATTCAGGTGGAAAAAATTCTCCGTATTTAAATACTCTACCCTTACTATCTATATACGGATTTTTATTCATATCTTCTATAATTTCTAAACGGAGTTTTTCATATTCTTCTTTAGAATATTCTTTATTCAAAATACAATATTTTTTACGTTTTAAATTTACACAACCAAAATTATGATTAGAACCGATAACAAAACCACAATATTCACTATCTAAACCGTTTGCAAAACAACCGAAAGAAAATTTCATATTTTGTAACCCTTCGCCTGAAGTAGCGCATTCGTAAATCAAATCAACTCCATTCCCCCAACCATAATAATCCATGCAATTTGTAGCCTTAGGTACTGATACAAACTGAGTATACTTAGAATCTTCAACTCCAATACACATATAGCAATCCTTTGCATTTTTTGATTCGAAAATATAATCTCCTTTTACATTTAAATTTTTAGGATTACCTTGATACTCTCGATAAGGTAGAGATTTCCAAAATGATTCAGATTTTTCTAAGAGTGCTTTAATCCCACTACGAGTATTTAATTTAAATTCTTTTAACTTTTCAAAATATTCTTCTCTAGAGTACTGTTCATTAAAAATCATATAACTTTTACCTCTTTGATTTACACACCCAATACAATTTATACAACCATAACAATTTCGAGAAAACCATACATCAACGCAACTATCACATTCAAGCGAATAAAAAACTTTACTAGACATACCTAAACCAACTGAATCATAAGATAATTCAGTTTTATAAATTCTAAATAAATCTATACTATCTTTGGCTTCATTTAATAAAGAAGAATAATAAACATTTTCACAATAATCAGCCCAAAAAGACATATAGCAATTCTTAGAAAAAGCTATTGCGTTAGTATAATCACAATTTTTTAAAGTTAGGTAAAGCGCATCTTTTGCAAAATGAGGAGTTTTATTTCGAAGTTCTAACCATTGTTCTAAAAATGGACGAGTATTATCATAATCAATACCATATTCAGTTCCATCCCAATTATCAGCCCACCAACAAGGATCACAATATACCTTAATAGAATTTTCAGGTCGATACATCGTAAGAGTCTTTACTCCGCATTTTTCACAATTACGAAAATGAACACCCCAAGCATTACCAAAGCTTAATCTACGAATCATGCGACAAGGCGGGCACCAAGTTGGAGCTGGTACTTTTATCTTTTCATAAAAAGAAAAATCATTAGCTTCTATAAGAAAATCATTTTTACAATTTTGACATGTTTTATTTTCGTTCTGATATTCCATATATTTTATTCAATTCACTATATCATCGGTTCGGCTTCGGCAGATTCCTTTTTATTTTCGGTTTTTTCTTGATTTTGACTTTCTTTTATTTCATTTTCTTCAGTTTCCTTTTTCTTCCCTGTAATAGCAGCTTTTTCTTCAGCACTACGAATAATAGTACTTTCTTCTTCTTCAATAAGTTTTTGCGCATCTTCTTTACGAATAGCATATTTACGTCTTGATGCAGCTAAAATTTCTTCACGATAAGAAGGATGAGTCGGGGGCAAAACGCGTAAAGTCTCGGCTGAAAAAGGATCATAACTCTCCCCATCGATAGTCATCTTGATATAGAATTCTCCGACGGCGAGGTTGATCATATCTTTAACTCCGAAAAGCGGGTCGAATTCAGGCTTCAAACGAGTAGCGTCTTCTCCTCCTACACGGAAAGAAATAATAGATCCGACGTTACCTAAAATAGATTGATAAATCTTCGGTTGAATTTGACCTACGTATTGATGAGCCATAGTTAGGTTAAGTCCGTATTTACGAGCCTCAGAAAGAATATTTTCGAAAGTTTGAGTAACTACGTTTTGGAACTCGTCGACGTATATATAAAAATCTTTACGGTCTTTCTCTAAAATATGCGCGCGTTCCATACCAGCTTGCTTGATCTTGGTTAAGAACATAGATCCGAAGAAAGAAGAATTCTCTTCTCCAATTTTACCCTTTGAAAGATTAATGAGCACAATCTTTTGCTGATTCATAAGAGTACTAATATCTATCTTGTTTTCTTTTTGTCCGAAAATATTACGCAGTAAGGGGTCGGAAAGGAATTGACCGAGTTTATTTACAAGCGGGATAATCGCGTCTGTATCGAATTTCTCAGACCAATCTGCGAATTCAATAGCAAAGAATCTTTTCACCATATCATCAGTAATATATTCAACTACTTTCTGACGATAGTTACGATCCGTAAGCATAGATATCATTCCGCGCATAGTTGCGTACGGATAGTCGAGGAGCGCTAAACAAGTAAAACGAAAAACGTGCTCAAGACGCGGAGTCCAGTTAGCACCGAATTGCTTTTGAAAAACTTCGATTAAACCTTGAGTAAGTTGGAACTTAAACATAGGGTCAACGTTCGCTAGAGGGTTGAAAGATGCGGGGAAATTCACGTCAGAAGGATCAATAATACAAACGTCTTCTATGCGTTCTTGCGGAATATAATCAAGCATTGAATCAATCACGTCTCCGTGAGGATCGATAAGACAAAGTCCGTGCCCATAAGTAATATCTTGACGCAAAAAAAGTTCAAGGAGTTTAGTTTTACCTACTCCAGATTTACCAATAATATACAAGTGACGGCGACGGTCTACACGTTTAAAACCGAAGATAAATTTCTTTTCTTCAAGAGCTGCGACGTAGTTAGTTCGCCCAATAAACGACGCTTCTTCAGGTTTTACTTTACCGTAGACTGGTAATTCTGGAGGTGGAGGTCCATATTTGATTATTTGAACTCGATTGGGCTTTGACATAATTTTGAATTTTTATAATTAAAGTATATCATATAAATATATGAGATTGCACAGGTTTATAGGTGAATATAATTTAAACAAAGACACTTTAGAAATAACTGATTTGAACTTTATTAAGCAAATTAAAAGTGTTTTACGCTTAGAAATTGGTGATTTTCTTATACTTTGCGATGGATTAGGCACGGAAGCTAAAGTAGAAATAATAGAGATAAATAAGAGAGAAATCAAAATTAAGGTTTTAGAAAAAATTGAAAAAGAAAATAATCTAAAAAAAGTTTCTCTTTATTTAGCTATCCTTAAAAAGGAAAATTTTGAACTTGCCGTAGAGAAAGCTGTCGAAGTCGGAGTAAGTGAAATCATACCTGTAATAACTACTCGCACAGTAAAAACCGGACTCAACATAGAAAGATTAAATAAAATAATTCGTGAAGCTTCTGAGCAATCAGGTAGAGTTTATTTACCTAAACTTTCACCTATTATGAAATTTGAGGATGCTATAGAAGACGGTAAAAAAAATGAAGAGAATATTTTTTTCACTCTGTCGGTCGCGACCGACGGGGTTGACATAGTTGATATAAAAGAACCACCGCGCGGAAGCAAGACTTCCGCGCGCAAAAACTCCGCAAGTATTTTCATCGGTCCTGAAGGAGGATTTACAGAAGAAGAAAATACTTTTGCAAAAGAAAATAATTATGAAATCATTAGTCTCGGTGATTTAACCCTAAGAGCAGAAACAGCTGCAATAGTAGCTACTTATAAAGTAATAAATAATTTGTAATACATAGGAATTTCCTATGTATGTTAATACACTTCATTCTGATAGCATTTTTCGCAATATACGATTTCTGGCCTTTGGGGAGCATAGTTTGTAACAATTTCTTTATCACATTTAGCGCAATTACGATTCCAGAATTTATATGGTCCACGACGAAATACTCTATCTTTATGCCTACAATAGAAGCACATTCTAGGAATAGGTAAATTCATTTTCTTATAGAAAAGTAATTCTTGTTCGGTGATTTTATAATTACGATTACAATCTTTACAAGCTAATATTTCTTTTGTTATAGAATCTTCTATATCTTTAATATGATCCGGTATGTCTTCCTTTTTAAGAGTTTCTTTGCCTTCAGTTTTTTGAATATCATCTTCCCACCTGAAACCTTGAGCCAAGGCCTCCTCACGAGTTAAAGGCATATTATCTTGACCTATAGTTTCATTATAAGCGAAAGGAGAAAGTTCAGGAGGCATCATTAGTCCATAAATACCTAAATCTGTAAGCTCTTTTACGATATGCTCTCTGATTTTTTCATATTCTTCTTTTGAATATTGCTTGTTTAGAATACAATATTTTGAGTTTTTAAGAGAGTCGCAACCTATTAAATCATGGTTAGATGATAGGCAACTAAAAGAATATAAAATATTTTGAGATTGTTCAATAGAATAACTACCTATAACATTTGAAGAAAATCCTGTTGAAACACATTCTAGTAATTGTTCGCCGTTAACTCCATATCCAGTAATACCTATACAATCTTTTGGTCCCTTGCAAGAAAAAACATATTTGGAATTTTCTCCACTACCACGTACTTCAAAAGAATATTTTACATTTTTAGTATTATTTAAATAATCACCAATAGAATTAATAGCACTAAGATTGTGATTTTCTTTTTTAGGAAATTGTAATCGAAAATTATTAAATTTTTCTAATTCTTCAACCATTCTTTTATAAGAACCTTGAAAATTATCAATAAAATTACTAAATTCCTCTTTTGTGACTTGTTGATTATAAATACAATTAGATTTATTTCTTAATACAACACAACCAAAACAATTAATACACCCACTTAAATCTTCAGATAAATAAATAGATACAGAATTTTTAATATCTTTACTAAAAATAACTCTTGAACTTTCGTGAGTATTTATTATTTCATAACATAATTCATCTTTAGTAGAAAAATAAGCATCTAAAACTTCATTAGTATCATCAAGCCCTCTAGAATACATAGAACTTTCTGCAGGACCAGTATTAAATACTAAATAACAATCTTTTAATAAGGCGCTAGCATTTACAAAATCACTATTAACGTTAGGACCATACCCCGATGCGGCAAAAAGCTGGTTCTTTGGAACACTAATAATTAATTCGTTAAATTGTTCGAAAAAAGTTTTACTAAAATCATAATCTAATGCGTAAGATTTTGCATCCCATTTATCCCCTCTGTAACAATTATTACAATAGACCTTATATGGGGATTTTGGATTATACATATTAACAATACTCTTTTGACACAAATCACACTTTCGTCCAGAATATAGAATATTTTCATTCCTCCATACTGCGCGCATTTTAAAACGGCAGTCTGGACAGACTTCAGGATTTGGAACTTTCATTTTTTGATAAAAAGAAATATCGTCTTCTTTTAAGGTAAATAAGGTATTACATTTTCGGCATTGTTTCTGTTCCATTTTATTCTTTATTTAATACTTGCTTTAAAACATCTTCGGGGATTTCTTTTATTTTTTCTTCTTGCTTAGGTAGAGGCTTAAACTCTATCTCAGTTTTCGGCTCATTTTCTTCCACTTTAGCTTTTTCTTTTAAATTAGGCAAATCAAATACATGAAGCGGACCTAGATCAGATTTAGCTTCGACTTTCACGTTCCCATAAGTATTTGTGTTCTTTGGTATTTGATTTATTTCTGGAACTTTTATTTCAGTATTTTCTTTTTGAATTTCTTCAATAACACTTTCTACTTTTTCTACAATCTTAGAAAAATGTTTCACTTCAGGAACGACTATTTCTTCGACTTGTGTCTCTTCTTCTACTTTTGGAATTTCAATTTTCTTTTCTTCTATTATTTTCGGTTCAGATTTTGGTAATTCAGGTTTTATTTCTTCTACTTTTGGAGCGCTAAATATAGCATTTTTAAGTAAATCCATAGTGCCTTCTTTCGCACTGCGATCTTCTTTAACCGGAGGAGTTTTCACTTCCCTATTTTTTAATAAATCTTTAAGAGATAAATTAGCTAAATCTTCTTTAACTTCTACCTTTTTTTCATTCTTGATTTCAGTTATATCTTTATTTTGTAAGGCTTTATCTAAAACTTCTTTAAGTCCTAATTTAGGAGTATTAGTATCGATTTTAGGCTTAGGAACAAACTCCGGTTTTTCGTTTTTTTCACGAACTTGATTATTTGGAACAGAATTACGATTATTAAATACTTTTTTAAAATTTGAAAATACGCCCTTTTTATCATCTTTCTTATTTTCTTCTGTAATATTGTTAAGTGAAGAATTTTGAGTAGATTTTTTATCTAGATGAGGATTTTCACTTTTATTATAAACTTTTGGTTTATCAATTGATGAAACTCCGTCTCCACTAAATTCGATACCTAAATCAGCAAGTGGTTTAAAATATTTTATTTCATCTTTTTTAAGTTGATCAGCAGAAACTTTAAGAGGTTTCATTTCTCCAGTTTTAATTTTTGCTATACAGTCTTTACAATATACTGCTCTACCAGGCTCAGGTTTAAAAGGTACAGAAGTTAAATTACCACAATTCGAACAAATAGTTTCAAATTTTTCTCCATTTGGATTAACATTTTTATTATTTTGAGCACTAGAATTTGAATCCCCTAAAGACATACCACTCCATTTATTAATTTCTTCTTCTACCTCTTCACGAGTGCGACAATAAAGTTCACGAGAAGAACGTATAACTTCCATTTCAGTATCTTTATTTCCACCCTTAACAAGAGGTGGAATAGTTTTAGCCGAAAAAGGACGAGAAGTAATACCGTCTATCATGAGTTTTAAATAAATTTTATAGTTTGGTAAGTTTACTATGTCTTCCGGAGTAAATTCAGGGGCAAATTCTTTCTCTAAGAAATCTGCATCATCAGCTCCTACTCGGAAAACTATCATAGTTCCTACGTTACCGAAAATAGAATCTCGCATAGCACTAGATTCTTTGGTTACTAATTGAGCTGTATATTGGTGAGCTACAGTTAAGCAAAGACGGTATTTACGAGCTTCAGAAAGAATAGAAGCGAAAGAATCCGTAACGAAATTTTGAAATTCGTCGACATACAAATAGAAATCTTTACGTTCTTCTTCAGGAATACGGACGCGTTCCATAGCAGCAAGCTGAATCTTAGTAATTATCATACCTCCGATAAGTTTAGAATTATCTTCACCAATACGTCCCTTCGATACGTTTACAAGGAAAATCTTGCCTTCATTCATAAGGTCGAAGATATTGATAGTACTTTTAGATTGACCTACGATATTACGAATAACTGCAGTTGATAGGAATTGCCCAACTTTGTTTTGAATTGGGGCTATAGCTTCATTACGGAATTTGTCTTGCCAAGCTTCGTATTCATGAACCCAAAAAGCTTTAATCACCGGGTCTTTAAGATTAGAAATTATCTTTTGACGATAATCTTTATCTACGAGCATTCTCTGAATACCTAAAAGAGTAGTTCCAGGAGTATCGAGTAAAGCTAGAATAGTATTGTTTAGAATATATTCCATACGAGCAGACCAAGCATTCGCCCAGATCTTCGTGAAAATTCCCATAAGACCAGACGCTACTAGATTTTTATATTTAGGATCTACAAGTTCTAATACGTTAAAACCAATATGATATTCGGTATCTGCAGGATTAAAATAAACCACGTCTTTCATACGATGAGGAGGAACTGATTGCAAAATTCCTTCAACTAATTCTCCGTGCGGATCAACAATACAAACTCCTTCTCCATTGATGATATTTTGCATCATCATATTAGACATAAGCACAGATTTACCTGTACCAGATTTTCCTAAGATATAAGTGTGCTGCCTTCTATCTTTTCTCTTCATACCAAAAAGAGTGTTCTTGTCTCGGAACGTCGAATAACCTATATAAGTTAAATCTTTATTTAAAGGAATATTAGGCAAATCCATATTTTAATTATAACAAATATAAAGCAAACTAAAAGCCCCGCGACGTAGTCGCGGGGCTTTATAAAAACTTATTTAATATTTATTCCTTCTTATCGTCTTCATTTACGTCGCGAACTTCTTCAGGTTGAGGTTCTGCGGTTGTGCCTCCTTCTGGAGTTCCTCCAGCTTTCATCATAGCTTCCCCTATCTTAGACATTTCAGAGGACAATTCTTCTGTAGCCTTTTTAATATTTTCCATATCAGAGCTATCTTTTACAGTACGCAAGTTTGCTATTTTATTATTAACTTCAGTTTTTAATTCTTCAGTTATTTTACCTTCGGCGTCTTTCAAAGATTTCTCAGCAGTATATAGAGTCATCTCAGCAGTATTCTTAACGTCTACTAATTCTTTCTTCTTTTTATCTTCTTCAGCATTTAATTCTGCATCTTGTTGCATTTTCTTGATATCTTCATCTTTCAATCCTGAACTTGCTTCTATTCTGATAGATTGAGTTTTACCAGACGCTTTTTCCATAGCCTTCACGTTTAGAATTCCGTTCGCATCTACGTCAAAAGTAACTTCAACTTGAGGAATACCGCGAGGTGCAGGTGGAACTCCATCTAGGATAAATCGTCCTAGAGATTTGTTGTCACTTGCCATAGGGCGTTCACCTTGAACGATATGAATTTCTACTGAAGTTTGATTATCCGCTGCAGTTGAGAATATCTGAGATTTACTTGCAGGAATAGTAGTATTTCTCTCTACTAACTTCGTAGCTACGCCTCCTAGAGTTTCGATACCAAGAGATAAAGGTATAACGTCTAGAAGCAATACATCGCGAACGTCTCCAGCTAGAACTCCAGCTTGCACCGCAGCTCCGAGAGCTACAACTTCGTCAGGATTAATAGAAAGGTTAGGAGTCTTACCGAAAACTTTCTTAACTTCTTCTACTATTTTCGGCATACGAGTTTGACCTCCAACCATTATGATTTCATTAATATCATTCATACTAAATCCTGAAGTAGCTAAAGCTTTTTTAGTGATTTCAATAGAGCGAGTTATATATTCATCAGCAATAGACTCAAGTTGCGCACGAGTCATTTTAAGCAATAAGTGTTGAGGGCCTTCGTTAGTTGAAGTGATGAAAGGAATATTGATTTCAGTTTCTACTGCAGTAGAAAGTTCTATTTTTGCCTTTTCAGCTGCTTCGTCTAGTCTTTGCAAAGCTAGTTTGTCATTACGTACATCTACTCCAGAAGTCTTTTTAAATTCTTCTGCGATCCAGCCTATAATCTTGTGATCAATATCACGACCTCCAAGATGAGAGTCTCCGTCGGTAGACTTCACTTCAATAACGTCGTCACCAATTTCAAGAACTGATACGTCGAAAGTTCCTCCTCCAAAGTCATAAACTACAACTTTTTCATTTTTCTTTTTATTAAATCCGTAAGCAAGAGCTGCAGCAGTAGGTTCGTTGATAATTCTTTTTACGTCTAATCCCGCAATAGCTCCAGCGTCTTTCGTAGCTTTTCTTTGAGCATCGTTAAAATACGCAGGGACGGTGATAACTGCTTCAGTAATTTTCTCTCCTAACTTTGCTTCTACGTCTGTTTTAATTTTAGTTAGAATCATCGCAGAGATTTCTTCAGGGCGCATCCATTTATCTCCGATCATAACTTCTACTCCTCGGTCAGTTCCCTTTTGAATTTTAAAAGAAGAATTCTTTAAATCTTTTTGAACTTCTGGATCTTCAAAATTGTGACCCATAAATCTTTTAATACCATAGATAGTATTTTCTGGATTTGTTACGGCTTGACGCTTTGCAAGTAACCCTACAAGTCTATCTCCATTCTTTGCAATAGAAACGATAGACGGAGTAGTTCTCGCTCCTTCAATATTTTCTACAATCTTTGGATTTCCTCCTTCGATTATTGCAACTGCACTATTTGTTGTACCTAAATCTATACCTATTATTTT
>DALYEI010000014.1:0-10722 GCA_031972685.1 Minisyncoccota bacterium
ATAAAATAAAAAAGCCAACAGTTAAGTACCGTTGACTTTTATCTTTTAATTTTAATCACTAAATCATAAACTTTAAAAACTTCAGTCAAAGGGGTTAACAAAACTTCCCTTTTACCTACCTTATTAAAGTTTTTAGAATAGTGAAGAAAACTTCCATTAGGAAAAATAATTCCTATATGAGAAAAATTCTTTTTCTTTTTACTTTTTTGATATTTTTTATGTTTTAAAAATAAAACATATCCAGAAAAATCAAAAGAAAATAAATCATCATAACTAATATACGGTTGCTCGCTATAAACAAGTTCATAACCAGCTTCCTTATATATTAATTTACAGAAGTCTTCATAAGTAAATTCAGGATCAAAAACCTGATTTAATTTTGAAAAACCAATTTTAATAATTTTTTCTCTGTCCATAATTAACTATTTTTCAATTAAAAATAAATTAACTAAAGAATTACGGTATTTGTTGGGATATTTGTTTATCCATTCATTTAATATAGGAGCCTGTCTATTGCAAACATCTTCCCATATACTAGGATGTTTATTCTTATGCTCGTAAGCATAAAAATGGTATTCCCATTTTTCAATAATCTGAAATAACAAAGCTGTATTATACTCTACTTTATTTTTTCTAATTTTGCTCATTAAAGTTTTCTGATCTTTTGGAAAAGCACCATAAGAAGTTAAAGCAAATTGCAATAAAAAAACTTTTTCTAGAAAAATTAATTCTTCTTGCTCAAGAGAAGTAGTCTCTAAAAACTTTTTCAATAAAAGATACTCAGTAACATCATCATTGTCAACCTTGTCTCCAGCTTGAATATCAAACTGCTCTTTTTTTAAAGGTTCTCCAAAATCATGTATTACAATACATGCAAACAATAACTCAAAATCTATTTCATTATTTTTAAAAATAGATTTCAAAGAAGACAAAATCATGACCAGAGCAAAAAGTTTGGAAATAGTATGGTCAAGTATGTTTTGCCTTCTAATTTTATTATGTTTGTGACTTTTACCATTTCTTTGATATTCTACATATGATTTCCATCTTAAGGTGGTTTTCAGTAATTTTTGACTAGCATACCATAAAGGGAAAATTTTAATTAGATTTTTCATCTATACTTAGTTTTTAAGATTAAAAAAATATTTTTCAAAAAGCTATTTACCTTAAAACTACCATATTCAAGCTAAAAGTAAAGAGCCTCGCGTAGCGAGGCTCTTTTATCTTTATTTTAATTTATTAGTCTTTAACTTCTATACCGATTGAACGAGCAGATCCAGCAATAATATTGATTAGTCCCTCATCGTCTTTTGCGTTTAGATCAACTGCTTTTTTCTTACCGATTTCTAGAGCTTGAGCACGAGTGATTTTACCTGCTTTTGAAGTTGCGTTCTTGCCTGAACCCTTAGCTACGCCTGCAGCCTTAAGTATAAGTCCAGTAGCTGGAGGAGTTTTAATAACGAAATCATAAGTACGATCTTCGTATACTGAAATCTTTACTCCAACCTTATCTCCCATCATTTTTGAAGTAGCAGCATTGAATTTAGTAACGAAGTCACCGATATTAATACCAGCTTGTCCGAGTGCGGGTCCAAGTGGTGGAGCAGGAGTTGCTTTACCTGCTTCTATTTCTAATTTAATCTTTTTGGTAATTTTCTTTGACATAATTTTATCTAATTAATTTACTTAATATATACTATATTTGTGAATTTGTCTATCTTTTGTTAAATCTTCTTAACTTGCAAGAAATCTAATTCGACTGGAGTTTCACGACCGAACATAGAAACTAATACTTTAACTTTACCTCTATCGTCTTCTACTTGGCTAACCTTACCTTCTAAATCTTTAAACGGTCCGTCTGTGATAAGTACAATTTCATCTACTACAAGGTCGATTTTATGTCTTGCTTGACCCCCATCCATTTTCTTAAACAAATAATCTACTTCGTCTTTTCTGAGAGGGACTGGATTTACTCCTGCTCCTACGAATCCAGTAACACGAGGGGTATTACGCACAACGTACCAAGAATCGTCAGTCACTATCATATCTACTAATACGTAACCTGGGTAAATCTTTTCTTCTACTTCTACGCGCTTACCAGCTTTAATCTTAATTTTTTTCTCAACAGGAACAATAACGTTAAAGATTTTATCATTCATACTAAGTGAATCGATACGTTGTTTCAAATTTTTCAATACAACGTTCTCATACCCTGCATAAGTATGAATCGCATACCAATTTCTTTTTCCTGCTACTTCTTGTTTTGACATATATTTAAGGCTCTATTTAAAAATAGAGAAAATTTAGATTGATAATAATTTTTCTAAACCTCTAGAAAATAGAAAATCAAATAAACCTAGCATATAAGCAACAAGTACAGAAAGGATAATAACTACTAAAGTATAGCTAATAGTTTGACTCTTTGAAGGCCAAGTCATATGCTTTAATTCAGTTTTAGTTTCATTTAAAAATGCAGTGATTTTTGACATAGATTTATTTTATTCCTTATAAAAAAGCCCTTTTGGGGCTCTTTTAATATTACTCTTTTTTAGACTAAAAGTCAATTTTTAAATACAGTTAGTTATTTATAAGCTCTCTAGATTTAAGTCCTAAAATCCCATCAGGTTTCAAGCCGTTCTCAATTTGGAATTTCTTTAAGGCAAGTTCGGTATTATAACCAAAGAATGTTATCTCTTTACCTTGCTCTGTACCCTTTACTTGATAACCTTTTTTATTTAATTTCTTTTGTAAGCATTTTACTTCTTCAGAATTCATACCTTTCATTAAAATTTTAGACAAAGAGCAAGAATTTTCTACATCAATTTCTGCACCTAAAACCTTACTAGGACCACTATGAGTTCCTCCTACGCATTTATAACTAAAATGATTACTATAAAAAGTTTCATTAGCACCAGTAGAAAGATTTACCCAATTTGGAATATATTCTTCTTTATAATATTCAAGAGAAGTAGTTGTTGGATACCATTTCTTACAAAATCTTAATATTTCATTGGTATGAACGTAACCACTATTTAAATCAGTTACCCAAAATCCTTTATCATTTAAATATTGAGAAAGCTTAGTACCCCAAATACTTACCCGAGGGGTTAAGTCTGAAGAAGCAGTAGATATTACGGTAGGATTAACGACTGTACTAATACAAGATTGACCAGTAGTTATACTATATCCAGAATTAGAAGCACAACCAGGCAAATAACTAGGGTTTTGAGTAGCATTTATAGTTACTGATTTTTCTACCAAAAGAGGACCTCCTTGATTTTTGCAAGTCAAAGTATAAGTTTTAGTACCTAAGAAATCTATATTTATAGTTAAATTAGCTTCTGTATTTTTACTACCAGTCCACGCACCCGAAGCTTCACAAAGTGATACTCCAGTAGCTTTCCAGGACAAATTAGTTTGACCTCCAAAATACAAATTAGTTGAGTTTGCGTTAAATTCTAAACTAGCAGTTGGAGGCACAAAAACACAGTTTGGATAAATTCCAGTTGTACCAGTAGGACAGACTGTTTTTATACAATTCGGATAAGTTCCGGTAGTTCCTTCGGGACAAAATACAGGATCAACTACATAAACCCCAACTTGGGTGCTATTAGTAGCACTACCTCCTGCACCAACACAAGTTAAAGTAAAAGTCTTAGTTGTAGTTAAATTATAAATTACTTCACTACCAGACAGGGGTTTGTTCCCAGACCAATCACCAGAAGCTGTGCAAGTAGTAGCATTAACAGAATTCCAAGTTAAAGTAGTACTTTGACCTGACTCTACACTAGCTGGAGATGAGTTAATAACTACATTAGGAGATAATTGCTTTCTAACTTCAATAAGTCTTGAAATACCGGTACTTATATCTACAGATTCTCCAGTACAAGTTAAAGTAAACTTAGTTTGATTTGTAATATTAGAAATTACTTCACTACCAGACAGGGGTTTGTTTCCAGACCAAGCATCACTAGCAGTACATGTTTTCGCATTTTTCGTAGTCCAAGTTAAAGTAGTACTACCTCCATAATCAATAACAAGAGAATTTACACTAAAAGTAACTATCGGTATAGCTGGAGAAGCAACTTGTATTGATCTAGAAGCAAAAGCAGAATTTTGAGCATTTTCACAAGTTAAAACAAATATATTAGGAGCTGTTAGATTATAAATTACTTCTGAACCGCTAAGATTCTTAGCACCTGTCCATCCGCCAGATGCACTACAAGAAGTCGCATTAGTAGAACTCCAAGTTAAAGTAGTACTACCACCATAACTCACACTTGCAGGACTTAAAGACAAATTAACAGTCGGTTTCGGAGCAAAAACAATTACACAATTCGGATAAGTTCCAGCCATCCCTTCTGGGCAAGTCTTAACACAACTACCTCCAGCATCAATTCCAGTTTCATCTCCATTTAAAATACCATCAAAACAACTTGCAACTAAAGTTGTACAATCCCCTCCTTGATCAATTCCGGTTTCTCCCCAATCTTGAATACCGTTAAAACAATTTTCATTTAAAGTTTCTACGCAACTCAAATCTTTAATTTTAGATTTGGTTAAAGAACCTACGAAACCTAAAGCTGGTTTTATATTATTAGCTTTTTGAAAATTTATAACAGCCTTAAGAGTAGAAGTTCCGAAATATCCGCTAGGAGCAATACTTAAATAACCTTGAGATTTTAAATATTTTTGTAAAATAGTAACTTCTCCATTTTTATTAACATCCCTATCACTAAATTTAAGATTATTTTGCAAATCTGTACATTCTAAAGTATTACTACCCTCAGTCTGAGCTTTGACTAAATAAGGGGCTAATACAAAACTAAAAACAAAAACAAAAAACAACGAGGCTTTAAGATATTTTTTCATGAAAATTTATAATAATATTAATACTTATATTATACTAAAGATATAAATTAAAAAGAAACCCATAACGGGTTTCTTTTTAATTTATAAAACTATTTAATTTTATAAGTGATAGTTACCTCAGAAGTGATTGTGTTTTCTCCTTTTGGTAATTGTGCTGGTGCTCCGGCGTCAGCTACTTCTAAAGAAGCCTTGCTGTAGTAAATAGGATTTCCGTAACTAGGAGTTTCAGAGAAAGAGGTAATTCTTCCTAAACGAACTCCTAAATCTTTAGATAAAACCTTTGCTTTAGCTTGAGCTTCTGCTATAGCTTTTTTACGAGCTTCAGCTTTTAGAGAATCTTCATTATCAATTTCAAAGTTTGGACCTGATAAATCAGTAACTCCTAATGCTCCTAAATCAGTTATAATCTTGCCTGCATTATCAGTATCACGAACTTTTACTTGAATGCTTTCTGTTGCAGTATATCCAACTATTACATTTTTACCATTTTGAGGAGGATAAATTGCTATTTCTGGAGCGTATTTACTAGAAGAAGTCACTTGATATTCGTATTTTGGATAAAAAGATGAGTTGATAGTCTTTATATCTTTATCTTCAATTTTGTTTTCTTTTAATGAAGCTAAAATCTTGTTTTCGATTTCTGCGATTAAAGCTTGAGCTTCTTTAACTGTTTTCCCGTCTTTAGTAATAGAAAAATTAATAGTTGCTATATCAGGCACAGCATTCACTTCCCCCTTACCAGATACAGTAATAGTACTTTGATTTATATCTTCTCCTTTATAACCGTGCTCACGATCAAAAGCATTTACTAAAATTAAAGCACATACAAAAACAACTAATACTTTAAAAACAAAGATTTTATTTTCTTTGAATAATTCTTTAATCATTTTATTGTGTAGGATTAATAGCTAATACTTCGACTTCGAAAATTAAGGTTGAATTTGCAGGAATAGGACCAACTGCATTTTCTCCATAACCCTTTTCAGGAGGAACAACTAAAGTCTTTTTCTCACCAACTTTCATCCCAACGATACCTTCATCCCAACCAGGAATAACTTGACCAATACCTAAAGGAAATACGAAAGGTTCTACGTGACCAAAAGAAGGATCAACATTAGAATCAAAAACAGTTCCATCTTCTAAACGACCTGTATAATTTACAGATACTATATCTTCTGCTTTTGCAGCAGCAGATGAAGAAGATAAACCACCTTTATTTAAAGTTAAATAAGCGAGTACGCCTAATACTACTAAAACAACAACGATACCAATTGCTAAACTTTTGTTCATAATTTTAATTAAAAAGTTAAACTGCTAATACTATAATTATACTAGAAATAAAATAAAATACAAAACTAAAGAATATTCACTTCAGGAGTAATTTCTATACCGAATTTATCGTATACATTTTTAGCGATATTTAAAGCTAAGTCTTTGATTTCTGCCCCCTCGCCTCCTCCATGATTAACTAATATTAATGCTTGTTTTTCGTGGATTCCAACATTTCCAAAGCTTTTACCCTTAAAACCACAAGTCTCAATAAGCCAAGCCGTAGGGATTTTAATTTTATCTTCTTCTATAAAATACGGAATCTCTGGGTAAGATTTCTGCAGTTCTTCTAATTTGTCTTTTGAAATATAAGAATTTTTAAAAAAGCTTCCTGCATTACCTAAGACTTTCGGATCAGGCAGTTTAGAGCGACGAATATCGGATACTATATCACTAATATCTTTTGAATTTCGAACTTCTATTTTATTTTCATTAATATAATTTTTGAGTACTCGGTAATCAGTATTTAAGTTTTGCTTTTTAGATAATTTAAAAATAACTGAAACAATAAAAAATCTATTTTTATATTTATTTTTAAAAACACTATCGCGATATCCGAATTTGCACTCGTCTTTACTAAAATCCCTAAATTCTCCAGTCTCAATATCTAAAGCAGTAAGTGAAAAAAAGCTATCTTTAAGTTCGCTACCATACGCGCCTATATTCTGAACCGGGCTCGCGCCTACGCTACCAGGGATCAGAGATAAGTTTTCAAGCCCAAAATATCCTTTATTTACTGTAAATAAAACTAAATCATGCCAGATTTCCCCACCGTAAGCTTTGACGTAAACGTCATCCTCATCTTCTTTTAAAATCTCAATACCTGTTAACTTATTTAGAATTACTAAACCGTCAAAATCTTTCGTAAATAAAATATTACTACCTCCTCCTAAAAATAATCGAGGATTATTTTGAAAAATTGGATTTGAGATAAGTTCTAAGAGTTCTTCTTCTTTAGAAATCTCTACAAAGTATTTTGCATTAGTCTTAATCCCAAAAGTATTAAATTTGGTTAAGTCAAAATTTTCTAAAATTTTCATATACTAAAGGATTTCTTTTTCTAATTTTTTCTGAATTTCTTCTTCGGTCACCGGGTGCATCATCTTTTGAAATTCTTTATCTTGCGTAATATCTATACCGTTTTTCTCCAAAAGAAGTGAAGTCATCTTCATAAGCTTAGTGATTTCTTTTTCAGCAATAAAATTAAGTTGTAAATGAATTTCTTCACGAAGGTCATCGATTTTACTACTACGATTTTGAGCAATCAATACAAAGATAGAAAGAAATATCGCTTCGAGAGATACGATAGTAGTTAAAAGCATAAAAGGAAAAGGGTCGAAAGGAGTTATACCTTTTATCATATTCGTATTTATCAAAACCCAAAAAATAAATACTAGAGCATTGAAGGTTAAAAATATATTACTACCAAAAAACGAAGACATATTATCCGCAACTCTTTCAGTCAAAGTCCTTTTAGAATCGAATCGAGCTTTAATACTATGAAACATCTTTCTCCTCTCTTTTTGATGATGCTCGGAGAAGATTCTAAAAATATTTTTGTTATCTGTATTCATAGCTATATTATAATTTATCTAAAATTAAAAAGAAACTATTCTCGAATTATGATAATATCGTTGTTTTGATCAAACTTTATAATTTTAGAAGGTTCTCCGATAATCTCACCTCCGTCTATATATAAATCCACCAAATCTCCGAAGTAAGCCTTAGCCTCGATTGTATTGATTGCGGGATTTAATCCTGCAATATTTGCTGAAGGGGCTATAAGCGGGCCAGTTAAACTAAGCAAATTCCTCAAATTCTCGTCTTTAGGTATACGAAAAGCAAGACTATTAGTCCCTCTATGCAAATAATTTAAATCTTGATTTGGAGCATCCAGAATAAAAGTCAGAGCTCTAACACCCTCTTTGAGAATTTCTTCTTTTTGTTTTTGAGAAATATTTATTTGAAATTTTTCTAAATCCGAAAAATCACTAATTAAAATAATACAAGGTTTTTCTTTTTCCCTTTTTCTAATTTCATAAATTCGCTCTACGGTTTCCGGCAAAAAAGCATTCCCCAAAATCCCATAAATAGTATCAGTAGGCATAACTACTACCCCACCTCCCCTTAAAATCTCTACTAGATTTTTATTATCAAAAATATTTTGCATATTAATTTAGAGAAGGGTCTACTTTGTTTAACAAATCTTCGTATTCAGAATTTAAAACATCATACTTCTTTTGCAATTCATCTAATTGTTCTAAAGTAACTTTTTCTTCTTGTGCTTTTTTTGTTAAAAAGAAAATTTTAACATTAATTTGATCTAATGCTATTTCTATCTCATTCTTTGGAGTATTAGAAGGAGAGAACTCAGAATTATGTAATTCAAAATTCTTTTTATTTAATGAAATTTTATTTGCTTCTAATGTATTTATTTCTTTTAAGATTTTTATCTTAGACCATAATTCCTTTATTGTTTTTTCTAAGTTATCTAACTTTAAAAAATCTGCTCTTTCCGATGGATTTTTTTTAAGTAGTTCAATTTTTCGGATATGATTATCATCATATCCTCCATATTCACCAGCAAAAGTATCTTTTACTAATTTTTTTAGATCTTTTTCATTTTCTCCTTCTTTAAAAACTTTAAATCCTTCCATATATTAATATCTTAATCTTTTAAATTTTATATTTCCACTACCGAAGAATAGGAAAATAATAGCTGCGGTATAAACTACCAAATCTTCAACTTCCCAAAGACCGAATTGCATAAGCATAGTAGTCACAGAGAAAGCAAAGAAGATAGCAATAAGTATAGTCGTAATACGAGTCATATAACCGAGAATGAATAAAACTCCAAAAATCATTTCCGCAAATCCTACACTAAGCACAAAAAGCTCATTGGTAAACCAAGGGAAAATCCCCTGCATAAAATTCCAGTTATGAGTTTCAAGGAAAGCCAAAGAAAGCTCAGGGTATGCGAGCTTCTCAGTGAAAGCAAGCACTATCAAAGATAACCCTACTCCAAGCCTAACTATAAAAAGAGAATATTTATTCCAAATTTCATAATTTTTATTATCTTTAGAATTCTCTATAAAGAAATAAATTGCTAAAGATATTAAAATCAAATTTTCTAAAAGAGTAATTAATCCTGAAAAAATTCCCAATCCAAAACAAAAAGCTATCAACAAGATTGAAGCAACTTTTGGATAAAAGTTAAAGACATACATAATACCTATAAATGCCTGTACTAAAGATAGGACTAAGGTTAAGGTACTATTTACGTCAATAGTCGGTACTAAAATAATTTTCCAAACAAAACTAACGGTTATTAAAAATATACCTAAAACAATTTGAGCAATTCTATTAATTACTTTTTTGTTTTTATTAGCGAAATTGTTTAAAGCATTCGGTTCTTTTACAAATTTATCAACGAGTCCATATACAAATACCACAATAGCACTAATACCGAGCCATATCCAAACCTCACTACTTTCCATATTAAAAAATGGATAAAGTCCCCTTTTCGTAGCAATTACTTGCTCTTCTTCTACGAACCACTTGATATGAGCAGAAGCTGAGTTAAAAGATAATAAGTAAAATGCTAATAAATAGAAAACTGAATATATCTTTTTCATGCTTATATTTTATACCTAAAAAACAAAAAATCCAAATACTATAATATTTAAATTTTTTTCTTGGGTGCCTATCCGGATTCGAACCGGAGATAAAGGCTCCACAAGCCTCTGTGTTACCACTACACCATAAGCACCATATTGTGATTAGGCCTCTATACCCAACCCTCTATAAGTTAACATATTTTTTTGAAATTTCAAAGAGTCTTGCTTTGAATGATGAACTAAAAAATGACAGTTATGGCAAAGCCAAGCTAAATTAGATACATTATTATTTTTTCTATTCTTATCAATGTGATGCACTGCTAAAATCCTTAAATCTTCTGTTCTGCACAAAGTACAAGTTTTTTCTATTTTATTTCTATCTAAAACACTTCTATAAGCAAATAAACCTTCTTTCCAATTTTTATGTTTTTCTCCAACAAATTCTTTATTTCTCCAAACAGTTTGACAAGATTTACTACAAAAAAATTTTTTACTCTTAGAATTTTTAATTGCTTTTAACTGTTTATAAGATTCTTTTCCGCATAAATCACATTTTATGTTTTTCCCTAATTTTCTATCTTCATAACGACAAGGTAAAGAACAATATTTTGCTTGACCTTTACTTATCAAAGAAGGTTTACCATAAAAAGTTTTTGAACATTTTTTACAATTTAATACTGGCATAACTTAATTATAAAAAATATTTTTTATAATGTAAACATATAGCGTTGTGGTAGTATTTAGAAATCTACTTACTTAAGAAATTAGAAAAGTTTTTTGTGCATTTGCATTAAATACTTTGCTCCTTCAACTAAAATAAGATTTAAAACTAACCACAACAAAACAAAAGGAATCCAAGATAAAGGCATAGGAGCGAGAGAGAAAGTATGACGCATAAAAGGTA
>DALYEI010000015.1:0-7250 GCA_031972685.1 Minisyncoccota bacterium
GTGGCGGAATTGGTAGACGCGCACGACTCAAAATCGTGTATCGCAAGGTGTGAGAGTTCGATTCTCTCCCCGGGCACAAATAAAAAAAGCCAGATTAATACTCTGGCTTTTTAATTTCGTAAATCAATTGCTTGATTAAGAAATTTCTAATTCGTTTTTGAAAATCTTCAATTGGAAGATTAAATTCTTCAACTGAAAGTTTTCTACTTACTTCAAGAGATAAAGAAATATCCTGATTGGGTTGAAAAAAATGATTCAAGGGTTTTTTAGGTAAAACTTCTGAAAGTTGTACCAATTTGTTTACCATAACTTCAGTAAGTTTCTGGTAAAGTAATTCCTTTGTAAGTTCATCAGCCTTTTCGTAATCCGAATTTGGATTTTTCAACTTTTTTATCAAGGTTTTAAATTCCCTTGAGTTAAACAAGGTTTGAGTATCTATAACCCTAACCTTTAGTATTTTTTGGGTTTTTCTAAAAAGCCATTCTTTTTCCTCTTCAGAAATTTTTTCCTGTATAAAAGCATCTAATTCTGCCAAGGTTACTGCACCGAGATTTCTGAATTCGGGCAACATATCTCGTATCAAAATTAACTCAAAAAGATATTTCATCTTCAAATGAGCAGACAAAATCTGAATTCTATAAGGTAGATCAACCTCTCTAACTTTTATTAAAAAATTTTTTTTCATTTATAACTGTTTAAAGGTACATAACTAGTTAAAACAATATCATAAATTATCAAAAAGTCAATATATTAATATAAGCCTTATTTTGATATGATTTTATTAAATATGTCAAAAAATACAAAATATAATTCAATAGATTTCGAAGTTAACGGAGGTAAAAAATTATCAGGTAGCATAACAACTAACTTTTCAAAAAACGGCTCAGTGGGGCTTCTTTGCGCTTCCCTATTAAACCGAGGTAAAACTACCCTTCACGGTATCGCTCGCATCGAAGAAGTTTTTAGAGTGATAGAAATTTTAGAAAGTATTAACGTGAAAGTAAAATGGATTAAGAATAATTCGTTAACTATTACGCCTCCGGAAAAATTTGATTTAAAAAATATCAACGTAGAATCTGCAATTAAAACTCGTTCGATTATTATGACTATTGGCCCCTTAATTCATTATTTGAAAAATTTCTCTATTCCGCATGCTTCCGGTTGTAACCTTGGTAAAAGAACTATCTCGGCTCATACTTACGCCCTAGCCGAACTCGGAGTAAAAATCAAAACGACGAATAATAGCTACGAAATTAGTAATACTAAACTCAAAGCTTCAGATATCGTTATGTACGAAGCGGGAGATACTGCTTGCGAAAATATTTTAACTGCTGCCGCTTTAGTGAACGGTAAAACTACGATACGTTTCGCTAGTGCGAACTATATGGTTCAAGAAATCTGCTTTTTCTTAGAAACTCTCGGAGTCAAAATAGAAGGTATTGGATCTTCGACTCTCATTGTACATGGAGTAAAAGAAATAAATAAAGACGTAGAATATACAAATAGCGAAGACCCGATAGAATCTATGATGTTTATCTCAGCAGCGATAGTTACAAATTCACATTTAAAGATTTTAAGATCTCCTATAGATTTCCTTTCTTTAGAATTAGAGAAATTACGTCGAATGGGGCTTAAATATAAATTAACTAAAGTTTATAAATCTTATAATGGTAAAACTAATCTCGTAGATTTAGAAATTTTACCTTCAAAATTAAAAGCTCTAAGCGATAAAATCCACGCAAACCCGTATCCAGGAATCAATATGGATAACCTTCCTTTTTTCGCGCCGATTGCACTTATGGCTACTGGTAAAAGTATGATTCACGATTGGGTTTATGAAAACCGAGCGATATATTTTACTGAACTTAATAGACTCGGAGGAAACGTTACTCTCGCTGATCCGCATCGCGTATATATCGAAGGTCCTACTAAATTAAAACCTGCTCAAGTCGTCTGCCCGCCTGCACTTCGTCCTTCTATGGTTATACTTATTGCTATGCTTGGAGCAAGTGGAGTTTCTATGCTTCGTAACGTATATATGATAAATCGAGGTTATGAAGAAATAGCCGAAAGACTGAACTCTATCGGTGCAGATATAAAAATCATAAAAAACTAATGCAAAAAGTTATCGTTATTTTAGGTCCGACCGCAACTGGTAAAACTAAACTTGCTATTAAACTCGCTAAAGATTTCAACGGCGAAATTATTTCGGCGGATTCTAGGCAGATTTATAAATATTTAGATATCGGTACGGGTAAAGTTACAGAAGAAGAGAAAAACGGTATCGTGCATTACGGTATAGATATAGTAGATCCAAAGAAGAATTTTTCTGTTATTGCATATCAAAAGTACGCCCTCAAAAAAATCAAAGAAATAATAAAAAAAGGTAAAGTTCCGATTATTTGCGGAGGGACTGGGTTTTATATTGATGCAATCACTCGTAATTTTATTTTACCCGAAGTAAAACCTGATTTAAAACTTAGAAGAGAATTAGCTCAAAATTCTCCCCTAGTAAATTTTGAAATATTAAAAAAATTAGATCCGGTGCGTGCTTTAAATATAGATTCAAAAAACAATGTACGTTTAATCCGAGCGATAGAAATAGCGAAAGCAATAGGCGAAGTTCCTAAAGTTATAGAGAAAAAACCAAAATATGAATTTATTAAAATCGGACTTAACCTAGATAAAGAAATTTTAGAAAAGAAAATAGCTTTAAGAGTTAAGAAAATGTTTCAAGATGGATTAGAAAAAGAAATAGAGAATTTAAAGAAATTAGGAATTAAGGATGAAAGACTTAAAGATTTTGGATTTGAATATTATAATCCGACCTTAGAAAAAGTTATAAATGGATCTAAAAAATACGCTAAACGTCAAATGACTTATTTTAAACGAGATAAAGAGATAAATTGGTTCTCACCTAAAGATTATAAAAAAATTAAAAATCTAATTTCTTCTTTTTTAGATTAGTTCTATATTTACGATAAAATTCTAATATCGCCGGTATTAGCGATACTAAAATAACTGTAAAAATCAAATAGTGTAAATAATTTTTGATTTCAGGAAAAATTATTCCTAAAAAATATCCAACTAAAGTAACCGAAGTAGACCAAATTATAGATGAAACTAAACTATACTTTAGAAACTTTATATAGTTCATTTTCGATATACCGGCTACAATAGGTAAAAAAGTTCTTACAATAGGCAAAAATCTAGAAATAATAATAGCGAATCTACCATGCTTCTCAAAGAATTCATGCGCATAATTAATATGCTCTTCTTTTAAGAACCTACGGAAGAATTTATACCTACGAAGCTTCTCAATATGCTCTCCGATATAATACCCCGCTATTCCTCCTAAAAAAGTACCTATAAATATTACTGGGATTAAAATAGGTAATTTCAAAAATCCAGAAATAGCGAGCAGTCCAGCAGTGAAAAGCAAAGAATCTCCAGGAAGAGCAAAGAATATTCCTGACTCTAAAAATACAATAATAAAAATCCCAGTATAGCCGTAAGTAGTTATTAAATTCGGAATATCAAAAAGTTCGAGCATAAATTAAAATTTTAATGGATTAAAGTTTGTATTATTGTCATAATAATCTTCTTCTTCACGCTTCTTTAAGAAAGAAACTATTTTATAAGTTATCGGAGTAAACGCTATCTCTACTAAAGTCTTAAAAACATAGTTTGAAATAATTAAAGTTAAAAGTAAACTAGTAGGTAAAATTCCAACGAAAGCTATCAAAATAAATATACTACTATCTAATAATTCTCCTATTAAAGTAGAACCGATAGTTCGAGCCCAAAGCTTTTTACCCTTGGTCCAGATTTTCATTTTCGCTAAAACGAAAGCGTTAGAAAAAGATCCGATAGTGTACGCGACTAAACTAGCGAATACTATTCTCGGAGTCATCCCTAATATAGAATTATAAGCTTCTTGATTTGGCCAATCCGAGCTCGCAGGCAATTTCCCAACTATGATAAATACTAGAGCCATGAGTAATGCCATAGCGAAACCGAGCCAAATAACTTTGCGAGATTTATTATATCCGTAAACTTCCGTTAGAATATCTCCAAAAATATAGGACAAAGGGAAAAGCAAAGTTCCGGCATCAAAAGTAAAAATTCCGAAATCAACTATTTTCGTAGAAGCGACATTCGAAATAAGTAAAATTGAAACAAAAAATACTGAAATGGTACTTAAATATTTATATTCTTTAATTATATTTTGCATCTTTAAATTATAACAAATAAACTCTCCTATTTTGCTTGACTGTTCTAGTTTAATAGTGTATAGTAATTTTGGAAAAATATTCATTCATTTAAAATATTGACAATGTTCATTAAATTTTTTTATTCAAAAACTCGAAGTATTTTTTTTAATCTTTATTTTGAAACCCTGGAAGCAGGTGGGAGTATTGAAAAAAAAGACTACGAAGCAAGGTTTCCAAAAAAACCGATAGGAAATTTTTATTTCCTAATTCTTAATACAAATAAGTACCAGTGCGCTGAGGTTGTAATCAGGAAAAAAAATAGTTCACTTTGTTGGTTATCAATCGAAGGTAAACCTATAAGTGAAAAAATGGTTGCCGCTTGGCGACTAATGGAAGAAAAAGAGGTTCAAGAATGGAGGGAGTCTCTTGCGAATAATTTTATCGAACCCTAAAATGCAAAAAAAGCCAAAGATGTATAAAGATACATTCTGAGGCTTTTTTATTTTGTCTATTTTATTTAATTTTTAGATTTACTACTTTAGAGTCTACTACTTCATAAGTAAATTCTCTCTTTTCTTGCACGTGACCGTCTTCATAAACTACTTTACCAGTATTAGAAACTAAATCTAAATCCATAGAAACTACGTAAAAAGTCCCACCTAAAACTGCTTTCACTGGAGAAAGAGTATTTATATTTTTCCATAGTATTTCTTCTACGGCTTCCCTTTCGCTCAAATCTAGACAAGAGTAATCAGTCAAGGTTAGAGAATAATCTACTTTATTCAAATCTTCATAAGAATAAGATCCGTCAGCATTAGCTTTCATAGCTCCGAAACCGATATTCGCATTCCCCTCTCCAAAAATAATTCTCAGTTCTGATTTTTCGGTTACGCCTTCACCTTCACGATTCCACCAAGCATTAATAGTCCGAGAGCTAGTAAGAGGATCCATATCAGTCACAGTTCCCTCATAACTTCCAACCGCAGCATCTTTCTCAGCTGGTAAAAGTTTTAAATAACCCTTCACAGTCTTATTAGTATTATCTAAATTCATACGCAAAGTGAATTTATCATAAAATCCACTCTCTTGCTTCTCTCCAAAGTCTACGAAGCAAAGTTCTCGAGTATTTAAATTCTCGATTTGCTCTTGATTAGGGATTTCTTCAGCGATTTTTACTTCTTTATTTTTGTTCATAAAAGATAAAGCTACGCCAAGTATTATAATACCGAGCCCTATCCAGATGTGTTTTGTATTTTTCATATATCTATTATACCTCAAATATACCTAAAAAACTTAAAATTAGTCATAAAATCCTTGATTGACTAAGTAGATTATAAGTTATACTATGAAAGTGATAAAGATTCTTTTAAAATAAAATAGGAAATCATGAAACATATAAGAATTTCAAACAAAATTACCTCCAGGGACAGTGCCGAACTCATCACATATCTTAAAGATATAAGTAAATACCCAGTCCTAACCCCAGAAGAAGAAGTTACTTTAGTTAAACAAATCAAAGAAGGAGATGAAAAAACTAAAGAAAAAGCTAAAGAAAAATTGATAAATTCAAATCTAAAATTTGTCGTTTCTGTAGCAAAACAATTTCAGAAAGAGAGCATAACTCTAAAATTAGGGGATTTAATAAATGCAGGAAACATAGGTCTTTCGAAAGCTATACAAAAATACGACGAAACAAGAGGTTTTAAATTTATTACTTATGCCGTTTGGTGGATTCGACAAGCAATACAAGAAGAAATAAGTTTGTATGGCTATACTACTGTAAGTAATCACAGACACAATTTATTTTCTGCAAGAATAAATCGTTTTTCTGAAAAATTTCTTCAATTAAAAGAAAGAGAACCCACTATCGAAGAAATTGCGGAAGGATTAAATGAAGATGTTACGAGAATAGAAGAAATACTACAAATTAATCATATCGTTAGAATCGATGAGGTCCATGAAGATGGTGATCCTATTTTTGAATTAATAAGCGGAAATTACGATAAATCTTTTGAAGAAATTCAAAGTGAAGAATTTTTAAAGAAAAATGTACAGAGTTTACTGCAATGTTTATCACCAACAGAAAAATTTATTGTAGAACAATATATTGGTTTAAATTCTCTTGGTGTTCGTTCTACTTTTGATAGTATTGCTGTAAGCTTAGGGTTAGGAGCAAAGCACGATGTGCAGATAAAGAATTGGTATAAAAAAGCATTAAAAAAATTATTAAAAGAAATTAATAAACGTAGAAAAAATAAAGCCGGCTTAATCTAAGCCGGCTTTTTTATTTACTTATTATTCAATAATTATGATAAAAATAAAAAAAACCTTTTTTTGCTTCAGCATCTAGTAGATAAAATACACGATAAGAGTATTCACCTACTGTTATCATTTCAAGAAAAGAAAAGCCATCGATTTTTTTCCATGGACTTTCTTTAACTTCAAAATTTACAGGAAGTATAATTTTAAAATCTTTTTCATTTTCTCTTAAAAGGTTTTTAAAAAATTCTTCATCTTTTTTAGGTAATTTTGGTAAATCGTTAAATGTACACATTTTTAAGATTTTTTGGTTAAAAATTAACGATCTTCTTCGACCGGTAATTCGTGTAAATAAATAATACCTCTTTTGTTTTCTGAATCCTCTTTCAAATAAATACCGTAAGAGATTTTATCTATTACAATACTTTCTTCTTGCAATTGATAAAATTCGGCTCCAGGATTTTTGGAAGATACTTGAATATCGTAGACCTTTGGTAGATTATGGATTTCAAGTTTTAATAATTTTTCCTTGAAATACATTTCATCTTTTCTTGTTAATTTTGGTAAAGCTTTCACAAAGAGCGAATAATCTATTTTTGTATTATCTTTCATGACAAAAGTTTTTTTGTTAAAAATCAAATTTCCTATATATTCTACATATTTTTAGAAAAAATGCACGTAAAATAAATTTGACTAAATTCTTGAAATAAGATATAGTGTTTTTGAAAATAGATCATTAACCTTTAAATCCAATAATCATGGGATACGAAGATTGGC
>DALYEI010000015.1:7260-9942 GCA_031972685.1 Minisyncoccota bacterium
AACGGAATTAATACTGGATATGGGCATTCAGCCCAAGGAGGAGACCAAAATCTTGGAAAAAAAGAACAAAAAAAGGAAAAAGGGAAAATTCCAATTAAAAAACAACCTAAATCTCCATCAAAAAAAACTCCTAACACACCTGTTTAGGTTCTAGAGTCGACTTCCGTCAGTCGGCTCTTTTTATTTTATAAATATGATATAATGAAATTGAAATTGATCCGTCCCCCAATCTTGTCCCTTCATCAGTTTTGGTGAGACCGGTCTCCCATCTTTTGGCCGGTCTTTTTATTTTACAAAACTATAAATATAGTAGGCTATTACGCTCGTAGCTAAAGTTACAAAAACTCCCCAAGCGATATCGACGATAGTCATCGATAAAGGCCAATTCGGTATAGTCGCATGATTAGTTATATCGTAAGCTCCGTAGGCTGCAAGGCCTAATATTGCCCCTTTTAAAGCTATGTTAAGTATAGAGCTACCGTTAGCGATACCTGGGCTTAATACTAGGAAAACGATAGCGAAAGCATACAGAGGATAAAATACAAGAGCAGGACCCATTTTGAAACTCTCAGTAAAGAGAAATCCCATAGTCTTCGTATAAAAAGGTTTACCTAAATAAAGTAACCAAATAGCGTCTAGTATAACTAGCGGTATTAAAGTCGAAACATAAAGTAAAATATTTTGCATAAATTAATTATATCACAAAACCTCATCTAACCCTCCACCGTTAACTACATTTTTAAAACCCATATCTTCAAGCATATGCTTTGCCATCATAGCTCTATTACCACTCTCACAATAAAGCACGATTTCTTCATCTTTTGATAAATCCGGAGAACTACCTTGCATAATATCCATAATATCAAAATGCAAAGCTCCATCCTTATGCCCCATATCGTATTCCATTTTTGTTCTTACATCTATATAAATCATAAATTTATTTTATTGCGCCTTCTTTACGAAGGAGTTTGATTTTATTCTCGCGTCCGCGGTTATATTCTCCGGTAGCCCCGTCGCTACGAATCACTCGGTGACAAGGGATTTCAGGATTATAATTCGTCTTTAATATCGAACCGACAGCCCTCGAAGAATTCGGACTACCTGCGAGTTCTGCGACTTGTTTATAAGTTTTAATTTTACCTTTAGGGATTTTACGAACGATATCTAAAACTCTTTCTTTGAAGGTTTTCATAATTTAAAACTAAATAAATTTTATATCTTTAAAATCTTCATGAATCTCAGACGGACTTAATAAAATCTCATCAGTTGTACTAATCCATCTAATATCAAAAAGTTCGAAACCGTGAGTCGGATTTTTATCAGAAAGATCTACGAAATCCTCCCCGTTTTCAATCAAGAACATAAAATCTAAATTTTGCTTCCCGTTTTTCTTCCACGTATAAACGTACAAGAGTCTTAACCCTTTAATTTCTACTCCGAGTTCTTCTAAGATTTCTCTTTTGATGCAAGCGATAGGGTCTTCTCCTGGGTCCATCTTGCCTCCTGGAAGTACGTAAGATGCACTCTTTTCTTTATGCTTCACGACGAGCAACCTACCCTGATGACGGATTATTCCTCTGCATCTAATCTTATATCCTTTATACATAAATAAGATTATATCACAGATTTATTTATCCCAATTGAAATCTCTTCCAAAATGTCCCCAAGTACAAGTCTCTCTAAATTTTACATTTTGCAAATCTAAAATCTCATAAATACCTCTCGTACTTAAATCATAATCTTCAATTAGAATTTCTTTCCCGTCTACGAGAGCGATATTCATAACCGGACCTTTAATACCGATAGCGTAAGCGAGCTTTACTATAACTTCACTCGCATTATATTTCTTAAGTAAATCTACGGCAATTTTACGTGCAATATAAGCTCCACTACGATCGACTTTAGTATAATCTTTACCTGAGAAAGAACCTCCACCTATACGAGCTTCTGGGCCGTAATTATCGACGATTAGCTTCCTACCTGAGAGACCCGTATCAGCATCAAAACCTCCTTGAGTCCACTCTCCCGCCGGATTGATAAGGTATTTCGTATTTGAGATATCTAAGCCTTGATTACTAAATTCAGCTAGAAATTCACGAACTATTTTCTCTAAGTCTACTGTTTTCGAATTTTGAAAACTCGCGACAACTACGAGAACCTTGTTCCCTTCTAAGGTGATTTGAGTTTTACCATCATAAGGATAAATCTCAAAAATTTTCTTTGCTAAACTTCGCGCAAGCTCATGTTCTAAAGGCATAAAATTAAGAGTTTCATTCGTAGCATACCCGAGCATAATACCTTGATCTCCAGCTCCGCCATTATCTACTCCGCGAGCGATTTCGGAGCTTTGCAAGCTTAGATTAGAAATAACTTTAAAATCTTGATAATTTTGATTTAAAGATTTTAAAATTTCTAAAACTTCTTTTTCTATATCAAAATCAGCTCTCGAAGTTACTTCACCGTTAATAGTGATCAAATTATGCCCGCCCATAACTTCGATAGCAACGCGACTATTCCGATCATTGGCTAAATATTTATCGAGCAAAGAATCCGCAATAAAATCGCACATCTTATCCGGATGGAGCGGAGTTACGAATTCTGCGGTACGTATACCCTTTTTAAAGTTTTTAATCATAAAATAAAAATTCCTACATTATAATAATGAAGGAAAGAATTTTCATA
>DALYEI010000016.1:0-7824 GCA_031972685.1 Minisyncoccota bacterium
TCTCACACCTTGCGATACACGATTTTGAGTCGTGCGCGTCTACCAATTCCGCCACCCGGGCATTTGTCCACATTTTAACTTTATCAAAATTTTATGCTAAAATCAATTTATGTCTAATTTATATTCCAATTCAATTTTCTGGGTAGATACTGATAAAATCAAACCTAACCCTTATCAACCTCGTCGTGAATTCGATGAAGCTCGTCTTTTAGAATTAGCTGACTCTATCAAGCAATACGGAGTATTGCAACCTCTTACAGTTTCCCGTGTAGAAATAGAAAAACCAGATGGAGGAATCGTAACCGAATATGAACTTATCGCTGGAGAGCGTCGTTTACGTGCTTCTAAACTCGCAGGAGTATCTCAAGTGCCGGTTATTATTCGCGTAGGAGATTCTTCTTTGATGAAGCTCGAACTCGCTATTTTAGAGAATTTGCAAAGAGAAGATTTGAACGCTGTTGATCGCGCGAGAGCTTTCTTTCGTCTATCAAATGAATTTAAATTTACTCATGCTGAAATCGCTAAAAAGATGGGAAGAAGTCGCGAATACGTTTCTAATTCCCTTCGTATTTTAGCTTTACCTGAAGAAATATTAAAAGGACTTGAAGAAGGTAAAATCACTGAAGGACACACTCGACCGATACTTATGCTTACTGATCATCCTGAGGAGCAGATGGTTTTATTTAAAGAGATAGTTTATAAGCGTATTACTGTACGTGAAGCAGAGCGCTTAGCTCGCAAGATTGCTTACGATAGAGTTCGCAAGAAAGAATATATGCCTGATCCGGAAATCACTGAAATGGAAGAAGAATTTCAAGATAAATTAGGTACTAGAGTTCATATAGAAAGAAATGAAAAAGGAGGACAAATTAAAATCGATTTCTTCTCGAATGATGATTTGCGTACTATACTTGATATGTTAAATCAAAAAAGAGAAGCTCTAAGTAGTAATGAAATGCTAGAAAATCATATTGCGAAAGCAGTTGAGAATACAGAAATTAAAAATGAGGAAAATACAAATGAAGCTATAAATAGCGCTCTTAATGAAAATGAGGTTATAGCCGAATTAGACGATAGAAGCAAACAAGAAATCAAAGAAGAAGAAAATACAGACTTGTATAATATCTCAAATTTCTCTTTATAATTTAAGATCTACCGAAAGATTTAAGTCTATTTAATAGGCTGTTCTTTTCGGTATATGAACGGATATGCTTGCGAGCAATTGTAGTTTTTGCGTGATCGAGCCATTTAGAACTCGGATTAGAATTTTTATTTGTAATTATTTCTACGATATCTCCATTTTTAAGTTTAGAAAAAATAGGGGAGAGTTTACCGTTGATTTTAACGCTATTTATATGATTACCTAAATCTGAGTGAATAGCATAAGCGAAATCTATAGGGCTAGAATCTTCAGGTAAATCAACAACGTCACCTTTCGGAGTAAGTATAAAAATACGGTCATTAAAGAAATCCATTTTAAGATGTTCGAAAAAGCTTTGAGGTTTATCAGGATTATAATTTAACTCTTTGAGTTCTTCTATCCAATCAAATTTACTTTGATTTTGTTTTACTTTTTCTTCGTCGTTTTCTTTATAAGCAAAGTGAGCAGCGATACCGTAAGCAGCTTCAGCATGCATCTCTTTGGTACGGATTTGAATTTCAGCCATACCGTTTTGCCCTGCAAAGATAGTAGTATGGAGGGATTTATATCCGTTCGGTTTAGGTAAAGAAATATAGTCTTTGATACGTCCTAGCATCGGTTTCCAGATAGAATGCACTAAACCTAAAACCTTATAACAATCAGAAATATCACTTACTACTACTCGCAAAGCGATCACATCATAGATTTTATCTAAATCTTTATCATAACGAAGTAACTTTTTCCATAAAGAATATTTAGTTTTCACCCGATAACTTATCTCTGAATATTCTATATTATTTTCTTTTAAAGATTTTTCTAATTCTTCTTTAATAGAATCTAAATTCTTTTGATATTCTTCTTTATTTTCTTCTAACATTTTATTCACTTCACTAAACTCTTTTGGATAAGCGTAAGGGAAAGCGTATTCTTCTATTTCGTTTTTGAGTTTACCCATACCGAGACGATTCGCGAGCGGAGCGTAGAGTTCTATAGATTCTAGGGCAATACGATGACGTTTCTCTTCGCGTACATGCTCTAAGGTTTTTAGATTATGAAGTCTATCTGCGAATTTGATAATAACTACTCGTAAGTCGTTCGCCATAGCGACGAAGAATTTACGGAGACTTTCGATATGCCTCTCGTGACCTCGGTATTTTAGAGTTCCGAGTTTAGTAACTCCTTTCACTAAAAATACTATCTCGTCACCGAATTCACGCTTCATTTCTTCTTCTTTGATTTCTGTATCTTCTAGAACGTCGTGCATAAGTCCTGCAGAAATAGTTCGAGCATCCATACCGAGCTTCGCTAGAATTTTTGCAGTTTCAAAGACATGCATAAAATACGGTTCGCCACTCATTCTTTTCTGACCTTCATGAGCACGCATAGCGAAGTGATAAGCTTTTTCTATTAAAGCTTCGTCTTCTTTACTAAGACCACCTTCTATTAGATTTATGATTTCTTTATAATCAGGCATATTTTAATTATTGCTATTTTTTAACATAAAAGCAAATATACTTTGACATTTTGGTAAAATGTGTTAATGTTTATAGGAACTAAATTTGTAAATTAAATAATGAAACCATGACAAAGACTAAAGATGAGGTTGAAAGTACTCAAAATATTTTTTTACCGATAGTTTTACCACCGAAAGAATATTTGGTGGAAACTTTTCCAAGATCTCACCCCAAAACACCAATAGATCATTTTCTTCATTCAATTGAAGATTATCGTAATTGGTTCTATCAGATTTCTTTATTGTTTGATGAAAATAATAAATTTACTTTGATAAACCAAGATAGATTTTTAGAATCTAATTTTGCTGAAAAATATGCTTTTGCACTTTTTCAAAATGGTAAAGTAAATTTGAGCTTTGATTTGTTCTCAGGGTTTCCTGAAACACTGACAGTTTTTTCATTTACCAATGAAGATGGTAGGATTATTTATCCAAATTTTGGAGCATGTAATCAGAATCTTGGAATTTTAGGTGTTGAAACTTATATCAAAGTCTGTTCCATTAAGCAACAAAAAGAACGAGGACTACTGTTATCAATCAAAATTATTGAAGCAGTGGAAAAAGATCTTTTTTTAAATTCTGAAAAGTTGATATATAACAAAACTTTATACAAAGCTTTGGTGTATGCTTATAATTTCATTATTTATCATACTGATGGTAAAGTAAAAAGAAATTATAAAAACCGCAAATTCAGAAATTTAAAAACTTTAAATAATGTTTGGGGAGTTAAACAAAATCTCTCAAACAAAGATTTAGCAAAATTATGGGAAAATGTTATAGCTAAATCTACTGAAGAAGCAAAAAAATATGAAAATTATACTTCTGTGGATGAAAGTCAATTAAGTAGAAAGTATAATGTTTAAAACACAAAAGGGACCTCGGTCCCTTTTTTTATTTTATCTGATTTAATCTATGAGGGTTATGGTTTGGACAAAGTTTATTACTACAACGTTCCGGAATCGTTTTTGGTCACAAATAAATTTTCGTCGCCACTCAAATTTTTCGCGACCCCAGCTCGCTATTTTTTCTACTGAAAAAATATAGCTCCGCTTCACAAAAACTATTTAGTAGACTATTTCATTAACTTATGTGGATTATGATTTGGGCAAAGTTTGTTAGAACATCTCTCCGGAATAGTTTTTGTGCCTTCCATCATTAAAGAATTACACATAGGGCAAATATTACCAGTAGGTTTTGCTTTGATAGCGTTTTTACAATCAGGATAATTAGAACAAGAATAAAATATTCCGAATCGTCCTTTACGCTCCATCATATATCCTTTCTTGCAAGTAGGGCAGATTACGTCAGTCATTTTCTTTTTTAATTCTTCTTCGTCTTGTTTTACGAATTTACATTTTGGATAACGAGAACAAGATATAAAAGTTCCGCTACCGTCTCGTCTTTCGCGCACTACTAAAACTCCACCAGGAGTTTTTTTCTTTCTGGTTTTTTTAGTTTCGTCTTCGTTTTCATTATCTCCACAAACAGGGCATTTCTCGCCAACTTCTTTTGGTCCTTCGAGTTCTTTGCCTTCGAGAGTGAGCGCCCCAGTACATTCCGGATAATTAGAACAAGAATAAAACTTTCCAGCTCGTGCAAGTTTAATAATCATAGCACTATCGCATTTAGGGCATTTAATATCACTCGGTGCCTCGCCTAAATTTGTAGCTTTTTCTAACTTTTCTTTACTCTTTACGTCTTTCAAGAAAGGAGTATAAAATTCTTTCAAAGTTTTTTCGTATTCTCTTTCTCCTCGAGATATTTCATCGAGTTCGTCTTCCATCTCGGCAGTAAAAGTATCAGAAATATAATTCATAAAGTTTTTCTCAAGGAAATCTGAAACTACTTCACCGGTATCAGTAGGGAAAAGTGTACGTCCTTCTTTACGAACGTATTCTCGATCTTCAAGTGTGCGCATAATAGAAGCATAAGTCGAAGGTCTACCGATCCCGCGTTCTTCGAGTTCTTTTACGAGTCCAGCTTCACTATAGCGACTTGGTGGTTCGGTGAACTTTTCTAATTTTTCAAGTTTGATCAAATCTAATTTCTCGCCAACTTTAACTTTCGGTAATTCTACGTCTTCACCTCGTGCTGCACTATCTACTTTGAGCCAACCAGGGAAAAGTAAACGTGATCCAACAGCTCCAAAATAAGGTAAATCTTCTTCGTCTTTTATTACAGCTTTGATTTTTGTTTTTAATAATTTAGCATCAGTCATTTGACTAGATACAGCACGTTCCCAGATTAGACGATAAAGTTTTTGTTGCTCGTCGGTACCAGCATGTAATACTTCGATATGAGTAGGACGGATAGCTTCGTGAGCTTCTTGAGCATTTTTAGATTTAGTTTTATAAATATGAGCTTCAGCGTATTCTTCGCCGTATTCTTTATTTACAAATTTTAAAATTTGATCTTGGGCAACCTTAGAAAGATTAGTACTATCAGTACGCATATAAGTTATATGTCCAGCTTCATAAAGTTTTTGAGCAATCTGCATAGTACGAGAAGGAGAGTATCCAAGTCGAGAAGAAGCAGTTTGTTGCAAGGTTGAAGTAGTAAACGGTGCACGAGGAGAACGCTTTTGTTCAGATTCTTTAACGTCGTCTACGATCCAATCTTTTTTATTACCAAGTTCTAGAATTTTATCTACGAGTGTTTCCTCTCTCGGTTCTATGCTACATTCCAGAGTAATACTTTCCTTATTTAAAGTTTTAAAGTCGCCCCAAATTCTAAAATATTTCTCCGGTATAAAAGCTCGGATCTCACGCTCGCGTTCCATTATGATTCGGAGTGCAGGGGATTGCACGCGTCCTGCAGAGAGTCCGTAGCGAACCTTTTTCCAAATAATTCCGGATAAATCGTATCCTACTAGACGGTCTAATACTCTTCGAGCTTCTTGAGCTTTACGTAAATCTGTATCTATCTCTCTCGGACTTTTTAAAGCTTCTTTCACAGCGTCTTTCGTAATCTCGTTAAAAGTAACTCTCTTGATAGGAGCTTTGATTTTCTTATCTTCTTTGAGTAAGGTCTCAATATGCCAAGCGATAGCTTCACCTTCACGATCGGGGTCCGTCGCGAGCAGTATTTCACTTGCTTTATGTCCTAAATCTTTTAATTCTCTAACTACGTGCTCTTTGCCTTTTGATATTTCGTAATGAGGCAAGAAACCAGATTCGATATCGATAGCTTTTTTATTCGATTTAGGTAGATCTCGTATATGCCCAACAGAAGCACGCACGGTAAATTCGCCTTCGAGATATTTCTCGATAGTCTTTGCTTTTGATGGTGATTCTACAATTAATAATTTCATTTATTTATTAAGTATTACACGAATTATATTTTTTTCGCAAATTTTATGTTATATTTATTTTATGTTTCAACACAAATTTAAATATAACTTAGGTATAATTTTTGTAATTTTAATTCAGGTTATTGGACTTGTTTTATTATTCTTAGCTCCTAGTTTTAATACTGATTTTAATACAACTTATTCTATTTTGACTTCCTTCGGAAAGATTTTCGGAATTTTAGGAATAACTTTATTCGCTACGTCTTTATTACTTTCGGCAAGATTTTCTTTTTTAGAAAATATTTTTTATGGTCTCAATAAGGTTTACGAGCGTCACAGTCAAATCGGACAAATTGCTTTTATGATGATGCTTTTTCATCCTTTACTGCTTTTGTATAAATATACTGATTTATCTTTTGCTAGAGCTTTATCTTTTTTTACTCCAAATGTAAACACTTTAGCAAATAATTTCGGAATGTTCTCTTTGTATTTATTAATAGTACTGATTTTCTTGACCTTATATTTTAGACCTAAATATCATATTTGGAAATGGACTCATAAATTTATGGGACTCGCTTTTTTCTTCGGAGGACTTCACGCTTTTTTAGTCCCTAGTGATATTGCGAATTATTTGCCACTTAGAATCTACATACTCTTTATTTCTGGAGTTTCTTTATATGCTTTTCTTTATCATACAGTTTTCGGTACTTACACAACTAAAAAGTATTCTTATATAGTCAAAGAAGTTAAAGATTTAGGTGAGAATATAACTGAAATTATTTTATCTCCCAATAAAGAAAAATTAGAATTTAAAGCAGGGCAATATGCTTTTATATCTTTCAAAAGTAAAATTACTGGACGTGAAAGTCATCCTTTTTCTTTCTCATCAAAGCAAGGTGAAAACGATATTTCCTTTACGATTAAAAATCTAGGAGATTTTACTCAAAATATTAAAAATTTAGAAAAGGGAACCTTAGCCGATATCGAAGGACCTTTTGGTAAATTCACTTACGATAATGCAAATTTTAAAAAGCAGATATGGATAGCTGGCGGTATAGGTATAACTCCATTTTTAAGTATGGCAAAATCTATTAAGGGTCAAAATGATTATAATGTCGAGATATATTATTGCGTGAGAAATGAAAAAGAAGCAGTTTATTTAAATGAATTACTTTCTTTAAATGATCCTCAAATCAAAATCATACCTCATTATTCTGATAATTCAGGTTTTATTAATGCAAATCTTATTAAAGAGAAATCTGGACTTGATGAGAAAAGTATTTTTATTTGTTCGCCGGTACCTATGATTCGTGCTTTAAAAAAGCAATTTAAAAATAAAGGAATAAATGATAATTTTATTTATTCCGAAGAATTTAGTCTATAATAAATATATGAAATTAAAATATATAACTTTAATAACTTTTATCATCTTTGTTGGTAGTATTGTTGCTTTAGCATTTCTACCTCCGCAAAATATCGATACTCCTCAGAGTAATGAGGTTGTGAATGTGATTACTGATACTAATACAGATCCAAATAATCCAAATACCAATATTCAAAATACAAAAACAATAACTCTAACTAAAGAAGAAATTGCAAAGCATAATAATAAAAATGATTGTTATTTAATAATCAAAAATCAAGTTTATTCTGTTGCTTCTTTCATAGATCAACATCCTGGAGGAGTTAATAAGCTCGTAAATGAATGTGGTGGGGAGGCAAGTGCTGTCTTTGCTAAAATTCATTCTAATTTTGCTTGGAATTTGCTTAACGATTATTATATAGGTAAATTAGGGCAAACTATTGTGATAAAAGATAATATTTCGAATACAAATCTAAATACTACTTCTACGAATACGAATACTTCTAATTCTGAATACG
>DALYEI010000017.1:0-4015 GCA_031972685.1 Minisyncoccota bacterium
GGTACGCGAGCTGGGTTCAAACCGTCGTGAGACAGGTTGGTCTCCTATCTACTGCACTCGTTGATTCTTGAGAAGATTTGCCCCTAGTACGAGAGGACCGGGGTGAACTGACCTCTGGTGTACGAGCTCTACTGCCAAGTGGACTGCTCGGTAGCTATGTCGGGAATGGATAACCTCTGAAAGCATCTAAGAGGGAAGCCAGCTTCAAGATTAGGAATCGTTATAGAACCGTGAGAGATGATCACGTTGATAGGCTTTAAGTGCAAATACAGTAATGTATCAGCTGAGAAGTACTAATGTTTCGATTCCTGTTAAGAAATTTGTAAACCACAAAATATATTTGTTGTATATTAGTCGTAAGACTTTAAATTTAATCCCAGTCACTCACGAGCGACGGGATAAATCGAGTTTTCAGTGTTGGTGATTCGTCGTAAGGGTCACACCTCTTCCCATTCCGAACAGAGAAGTTAAGCCTTACCATACCGATGATACTCTCTCGAGGGGAAAGTAGGTTATCGCCAGCACCGAGTACTTGATTTTAAAAAGCTCTTCATCCGAAGAGCTTTTTCTATTTTGTATAATTTGTGTTATGCTAAATTTATATATGATAACTGAAGAATTATTAAACTACATAGAAAATGAAAGAAAAGCAGGGAAGGATGACGCTAGAATTCGCGAAGTTTTGAAAAATGAAGGCTGGAGTGAAGAAGATTTGGATGAAGGATTTGAGCATGTTAATTTTATTAAAAATAAGCATCGTGTTCTTTTTTATTTTTCTTTTTTTTATTTAATTTCTAATATGTTTATTAGTTGGTCTAATAATTTTAAAGAAATAAATCAAATATTCTTTCTTTCTATTTTTTTAATATTAAGTATAGTAATTTTTTACTTAGTTTATTTTTTCTTAAAATTTAAATTATTTTTTTTGAATTTATTTTTTATTTTTTATTTTGTTTTGTCTACTTTATACATATCTCTCAATGCTTTAAAACCTGCTGCAAGTTTTGTTGGTATATCAGAAACAATAGGCTTATTTTTTGTAATTAGTGCTTTAGTTGTTGTTTTTATTCCATTTTTTATAATTTCTATATTAGGAATTCTTGAATTAAACCGTATTTTTAAATATTTATATCAAGAAAATATATTACAATATATAAAAAACTTTTTAGGTTTCAAAATTAAGTAATAAAATATTTTGTTAAATAATTTATATTCTTTAATTTTTCTGCTATACTAGACTTATGACTTGGGCTTTGAGACGGCAAATTACATATATTGGTGGATTAGTTATCTTTTTTGGAGCTATTGCTACTTATTTCCTTTGGCCTTATTTTAATAAGCCTCCGACTTGCAATGATGGTAAGCAAAACGGTAACGAATCGGGAATAGATTGCGGAGGAGAATGTCCTCTTGCTTGTTTGAATCAAGTAGATAAGTTATCAGTATTTTGGTCTAGGACTTTTGAAGTTGTGCCTGGACGTTATAATGCTGTTGCATATATTGAAAATCAAAACGATAATCAAGCAATCAATAAAATCAAATACCGTTTTCGTTTTGCTGATGCGAATAATCTTTATATAGGTATGAGAGAAGGGGAAACATTTGTTCCACCGAGAGGAAAATTTGCAATTTTTGAACCAGCAATAAATCTAGGTAATTCGGTGCCAGTCTATACTAGTTTTGAATTTACAGAAACCCCAGTTTGGGTTAACGTAGCAAAAGAAAAAGTTGATCAATTAACTATTACTGTTTCTGATATTAAATTTGAAAATGAAGATACTGTTCCTAAATTAACGGCTACTTTGAAAAATAATTCTCTTTTCACTATTCCAAATATTAATGCCGTTGCGATTTTGTATGATGAATATGCAAATGCTCTTTCTGTTAGTGGTACTAAGGTAGACGTATTAGGTAGCGAGAGCGAGGAGCAAGTATATTTTACTTGGCGTAGTCCTATGCCTAAGAAAGTAGTTACTAAAGAAATAATTCCTCTTTATAATATCTTTACGGCGGAATTAAAATAATGTTTTTAGATTTTATTAAAAAAATTGATTGGAAAATAGTTTTTATCGTATTGCCGATAGTGTTTTTCGGTATTGTAACTATGCAATCTTTTGCTCCAACTGAAGATGTTGGGAATTTTGCTACGAAGCAAATCGTTTGGACTTCTATATCGTTTTTAGTTTTCCTTTTCTTTTCATTTTTAGATTTTTCTTTTCTTAAGCAGACGAAAGTTTTAGTTTATTTGTTTTTATTCTTCTCTGGGCTTTTACTTTTTCTTTTTATTCTAGGTCAAGTTTCAAACGGAGCTCAGAGTTGGTTTAACTTTGGAGGAATTTTCTTGCAACCGGTAGATATGATGAAGTTAGTTTTGATTTTAGTTTTAGCGAAATATTTCTCTCGTCGTCACGTAGAGATTAAAAACTTTAAGCATATTTTTATTTCTGGACTTTATGCACTTATACCTTTTGTTTTAGTTTTCTTGCAACCAGATTTCGGGTCGGCTATGGTTATATTTTTTATTTGGTTAGGTATGGTTTTAGTTTCTGGTATTTCGAAAAAGCATTTAAGTATAGTGTTCGGAGGAGCAGTTTTAGTATTTTTAGTACTTTGGACTTCAGTTTTCGCTCCTTATCAAAAGGATAGAATTTTAAATTTCTTTAATCCGCTCGCTGATATTCGGGGTTCTGGATATAACGTTTTTCAATCAACGATTGCTGTTGGGAGTGGGCAATTTATGGGCAAGGGTATAGGTTTCGGTACACAATCAAGACTCAAGTTCTTACCTGAACCTCAGACTGATTTTATTTTCGCAGCTTTTTCTGAAGAGTGGGGGTTTGTTGGGTCTGTGACTTTGCTTATTTTGTTTGGGTTACTTATTTGGCGAATACTTTATTTTGCTTCTTTTGGTGCTTCAAATTTTGAAACTTTATTTGCTCTCGGGGTTGCTATTTATTTTATAACGCATATATTAATTAATATAGGTATGAATTTAGGAGTTATGCCTGTGACTGGTATTCCGCTTCCTTTTATGAGTTACGGAGGCTCTCATCTTTTAACAGAGTTTGCTGCTTTAGGTATACTCGTCAGTATGCATCGGTATAAAAGAAGAGCCCATAGAGATGATATTAAAAACGAATTTTTGGGATATTAATAGTTCTGTAAATTCACTATAAAAATATGAAAATTATAGATGGTAAAAAAATAAGCAAAGAGACTTTAGAAGAGATAAAAAATCAAATTCAAGGTTTAAATTTTAAACCTATATTTTCTGATATTTTAGTAGGTAATGACGCGCCATCAGTAAAATACGTAAATTTAAAAAAAGCTAAAGCAGAAGATTTAGGGATAGAATTTTACGATGCTAATTTTGACGATAATATTACTACCGAAGAATTGATAAATAAAATACAAGAGATTAATAAGATTGAAAATATGTGTGGAGTTATAGTGCAACTTCCTCTACCTATTTCTATTGATACAAAAAAAGTTTTAGATAGTATAGATCCGAAACTCGACGTAGATTGCTTAGGAGGGGAGCTCTCTAGTCAATTTTATAATGGAGATTTGTTTCTTTCTCCACCTACAGCTATAGCTTGCATGCATTTACTCGATTCTTTGAATTTAAATTTAAATGATAAAAAAATACTTATAGTAGGGGAAGGTAAATTAGTCGGTAAACCTCTCGCAAATATTATGCATCACCGAGGTTTAAATTTTGAAATTATTAATTCACGAAGTAGCGACAAAGAAGAATTAATAAAAAATGCGGATATTATTATTACAGGAGTTGGAAAAGGTAAAATCATTAATGGCGATATGGTAAAAGACGGTGTAATTATTATTGATGCTGGAACTTCAGAAGAAGATAGTGTTTTAGTGGGGGATGTAGATTTTGAAAGTGCCTCTCCAAAGGCTTCGTTTATAACTCCGGTGCCTGGAGGAGTTGGCCCAGTTACAGTAGCTATGCTATTTTCAAATGTTTTAAAAGTAGCTTATAATAAAAAGAATGAAT
>DALYEI010000017.1:4115-7702 GCA_031972685.1 Minisyncoccota bacterium
ATGAATAATTTTATCTTTTTTTCTTTGCATAATTTAGCTAATCAAAATAATTTTGTTGATAGCTTAATAGTATTTTTTGCTAATACTTTACCTTATCTCGTGGTTATTTTTACTTTTTTCTTTTTAATCTTTCATCATAATTTAAAATTTAAAGGAAATTCTCGACAAGAAATATTTTATAAAATTAAAGAAAGTTTCTTTGCTTTTTTCGTAGGACTTTCTTCTGTTATTGCTTCAGAAGCTTTAAAAATAATTTTTAATAAATTGCGTCCATATAAGGTTTATGAGAATGTGAATAATTTATTTTATGCGACTGGCTATGCTTTCCCTTCAGGACACTCGACTTTTTATATGGCTTTAGCTTTATCTATTTATTTTTTGCATAAAAAGGTTGGCTTGATTTTAATAATTTGTGCTTTACTTATTGGGACTGCGCGAGTTATGGCCGGAGTGCATTACCCTGTAGATATTTTAGGAGGTTACGTTTTAGGTATAATAATTGCTATCTTTTTTAATTATTTGTTTAAAAAAGAATAAATATATTTATGAATATTTTAGAAGTTATAATTTTCGGAATAGTTGAAGGGATAACTGAGTTTTTACCAATCTCTTCCACAGCTCACTTGGATTTAACTCGAGTTTTATTAGATATTCCTTTATCAGATTTTATTAAAAACTTCGAAATAACTATTCAACTCGGAGCAATACTCGCTATTGTATATTTATATAGAGTAAAGTTATTTACTTCTAGTATGTATTTTAAAAAAGTTTTAATAAGTTTTATACCTACTGCTATTATTGGTTTCGTTCTTTATAAATTTATCAAAGAATATCTTTTCGGGAATACTATACTTATGCTCTTAACTTTATTTTTAGGAGGAATATTGATTTTAGTTTTTGAATATTTTTATAAACCTAAAGAAAGTAAAGAAACTTTTGAAGACTTAAGTAATAAAGATTTAATCATTCTAGGTATATCTCAAGCCTTGGCGGTTATTCCAGGAGTATCGAGATCGCTTGCTGTTATCCTTTCAGGAAGAATGCAAGGTATAAATAAAAAGATTATTACCGAATTTTCTTTCTTGCTTGCTATACCGACTATGCTTGCGGCAACAGTGTATGATTTATATAAAAACGGTTTTACCTTTGAGAAAGGGGAATGGGCGGATTTATCTTTAGGTTTTGTTGTCTCTTTCTTTATAGCATTGATAGTAGTGAAATGGTTACTTAATTATATTAAAAATAACTCCTTCGCTATCTTCGGCTGGTATCGAATTTTTATATCAATAATCTTAGCTTTAATTTTAATTTAAAAAACTCCCGTAAGGGAGTTTTTTGTTTTACAAATATTTATTTAATTTCGAAAGTTGCTTTGACTGTTACGAAGATTTCTTTGTTTATTTTTGAGGTATCGTACATTCCGTAATCTGAAACTTCGACAGAGTTAGGGGACATAACTTGCACCACTCCGCTTGAAGCGGATTTTAATACTCCGATACTTTTACCTCCAGCACGAGCAAGTTCTCCTGCACGAGCTTTCGCATCTTCGACTGCACTAGCAAGCAATTCTACGCGAGCTTCAGGAAGTTTGGAATAATAATATTCTACAGAATTAGTTGAGAATAATACTCCTTTGTCTACGATTAAAGTGTTTGTATTTTTAGAAAGCTGATCAATCTTATTTACATCAGTTTCATTCACTTCAATATTTTGAACTAAGTTGTACTTTTTATCAGCACTAGCATATTGTTCGTAAACTTCATTCATGTAAACAGGTGAGATGGTGATATTTTCTTCTTTAATACCATTTGCAAGTAAAAATGCTTTTACTTCCTTAAGGTCGGTATCAAGTTTCGCATATCCGCCTTTCAGAGTAGAAAGTGTTACGTTGCGGTTAATACTTGAAGTCCATTTTGCTTTATCTGAAACTACGGCTTTTTTCGCAGATCCAGTAGAAGATATATAATCAGTTGATCTTAATTTATAAAAGGTAAAGGCGCCAATACTAGCGCTCACTATTAATGATAATCCTAATATTAACCCGAAAACTAGATGATTTTTGTTGTTTTCCATAAGTTGATTATACATTTTAAAGCCTTTTTCTGCAATTCTAAATATATATTGACATATTCTATAAAATATGCTACAATATAGGTGTATTTGTTCTTTCATAAAAATTTTAGTGAATAAGACTCTCGATAGAAATTAGTTGTCTTTCAAGGGTCTTATTCATTAATTTAAATTTTTTAAAATGAAACAGATTTTTTTATTATTTTTGGGCTTAGTATTTTTTTCTTCTTGTGGTTTTGAATTTACTGACGTTGTGATAAAAAATTCCAATGGGCAAAAATTCACAGCCCATGTAATTGAAGAAAGGGTAAGAATACCCGAAGTTGGGGATAGTATTTCTATACTTAGAACGTCAATGACTGACGGATGGTTATACAACTCGCATTCCTGGAGAGAAGAAGATGAATTTAGTAATCTATTTGATACCAGAGAAATCGAAAGAGGTATAGTAACAGAAATATTACCAAAAAAATAAAAACAAAAATTAAAATGGCTTGTAGATGAATTTCTACAAGCCATTTTTAAATTGTGAATAAGAAAACTTGCGCTTTGGAGTTGTTGTTATACAATTAGGTTATTAGTAATACCACTAAAACTATAAAAATATGAAATTCGAAGGTCCTTTTATTAAAAAAGTTCAGAAAGTAGCGAATGTGGCTAAAATTGGAGTAGCTTCTTTGCTGATTACTAATGCAAGTTTAGGTCAGAATCAAGAAAACAAAAACCTAGATAAGAATATAGACAAAATAGAAAATAAAATTGATATTCAAAAAGAAGTTTTTAAGATGAAGCCTTCTGAAGTGTATAAGTTGTATTCTCCAGACAAAATTCTCGATTCTATGTTTCCAGAAGATTTTAAGCAAAAGAAAATTGATTTGAATAAAGAAGATAATAATCCTGATGCTTATATGTGGACTCCTTTAGAGAAACAGATAGAAGAGATAGAGAAAGAAGCAGGTTTTAAAAGATTTGGGAATAATGCTTATCCACAGGATTTTGAGTCCGAAGGAGAATTTATAAAAGAATATGTAAAAGGGAAATTAGATTATCAAAATAAAATTGGTAAAGAAATTCAAGAGATTAAGAACAAATATTCCAAGGGTAAATTTGAAGATTACAAGAAAAAACTTTCTAAATTTAATAAAGAAGAATTTAAAGGAGGATATTTACTTAGAAACGATGGAATTTTGAATTCGTTGATGAATCAATATTATTCTCCTAACGAAGCAGAAGAGTATGAACAAGATTTAAAAGATTATATAGAAGATCATAAAGATAAGGGTTCTTTTGATGAATTTGATTTAAATTTTTCTTTAGAAGAACTAAAAAAACAAGCTAAAGAGATTTGGAATATGTCAGAAAACTCAAATCAAGAATTAGAATCTGATAAAAATCCAGAGTCTTAAGTGCTATTGCATATTTCTCAAAAACCGTATAAAATAAGGTATCTTATGAAGAATATGTTGAAAAAGTTAATATTATCTTTACTAATAATTTTAGGAGCGGTCGCATTAGGT
>DALYEI010000018.1:0-7532 GCA_031972685.1 Minisyncoccota bacterium
GTGTAAGACCTGCTACCGCCTTGATTTTTATTAATAACTGCTAAACTATCCGCAAGTATGTAATAAAGTTTTTCGTAGCATGAAAGGTTGGTGGTAGTTAATATATGTTCTAGGACGCAAGATGATAAAGGAATATAGGATTTAGTCTCGGTAAGAGATGTAAATGTATCTATATCAAGCTTAACGTAGTCATTAAAGGAGAAAGATAAGTGATTATCTAACGTAAGTGGTTGAGAGTAACTCTCAAATAGTGATAAATTTTGCATTTTTTGCTCCACAAATGGAGCTAAGAACTAAATAAAATACTTGACTACACGATGACAATCCATTAGTATTAAACATACAAAACAAAGCCGTCCAAAGCTTTTTATGGTGTGCAAACACTATACTTTTGGGTGTAAGGTTTAATCTAGTTTTATATTAGGTTCTGAGCACCCAATTAACTTAAACTAATAATATAACTATTAATAGTATCCTTATAACCGCCTGTCAAGTTTATTTTTCTTTGTTTAATAATATCTGTGGATCTTCTGTTAAGGTAATAGTTAGATAATTCGGAAAAATAATGCCATGTTTTGTAAAAAATGAGATTAGATTCATGGTTTCTAACTTTTTACAGCTGATAAACTCAGTGTTAGATTTTTGTTCAAAGTCATATATAGTGCTTTGTGATAAACCAATCAATTTGCCTAAATTTTCTTGGCTTAACCTAGTAGCTATTCTTGCTGCTTTGAATTGAAATCTAGTTATTAGTTCTTTTTCTAAATTTTCTTGCTTTATGTGAATATTTAATGAAATAGTATTGTTACTATGAAATAGAATATTATTTTTTATAAAATACTCTGATAATTGGTGCATAGTCTTAGCTAAGCAATTTAAATAATCAAGATTCTTTGTTTTATTCTCTAATTTTTTTATAGTAATAGAATTTAAGTTTACAGAACTTCCTAGCTCCTCTCTCGTAATACCTAAAATTCCTCTAGCCACTCTCAATTGAAATCCTGTAATCATAATATATGTATTAGTTGTTATAATTATTTATATGTACTAGTCTAGTTTGAACTAAACTAGCTTAATCCAGTTCAAGTTTTGTAGCTTCTGACCTTAAAGATTTCAAAAGATATTTAGAGCAAAGCTTTCTTCTTGATATATCTCCATCAAAATGTATAAATATTTTCTCTAATAGATCAGACATTTCTTTTGTGAATGGAATAGTGATTTCTTTGACATGTTTATTGACCAAGAGAATGTTTGCTGTATCTTCTGCTTGATTAATTATAGCATCACCTTCTTTTGTAATGTTAGGCGTAAATCTATTTTTTTTAAAACTAGACATAGTATTCTATTTCTTTTTTTAGATTTAATATTTCTTCTTTAGCTTTTAAGTCATTACTTTCTATGACACCAAGACCTTCAGATGTAGCAACTTTATATATTTTTCTATGAGAAAGTTTTACTTTCGAGGGTGTTAATATAAATAAGTATTCTTGAAAAAATTTTTCTACATCATTACTACTTTGATCTAAATAATGAGAAGAGCAGTTGTTTAAAATATAGAAAGTTTTACGTTGATTATTTTGTACTTGAGTTTCTTCTAATAATTCAGAAAGCTCTTCTATAGTTTCAATGTCATTTTGAGAAGGAGTAAATGGAATATATACTACATCTGAAATCAATAATGCTGTTCTTAAACTTTTACTATCTCTGCCCTGCACATCTATTATTAGAGCATCATAATTTTTAGAATCTTCAGCTGCGGCATTCTTTAAATCATCCACCTGAATAGCAGAAAATACCTTTGGTTTATCAGGGTGGTATTCATTACGTCTTGCTACCCACTTAGAACAAGTTCTTTGACGTATATCGCAATCTATAATTTTTACTTTGATATTATCGTGCGCAAAAGCCACGGCTAGATTTTCTGCTAAAGTTGATTTGCCAACTCCTCCTTTAACTTGTAAAAATGCTATTATTATTCCTCTTTCCATATTTATAAACTTTATTAAGTTTGAACTACACCGTGATAAACTAGACAAGACTAGTACAGTTAAATTTGAATTAAACTAGTTTATAATAAACTACACTTATTTAAACTAGTCAAGTTGTATTTATAATAATCATTAGAAATATTTACGTCCGAAAAACAAGTAATTTTCAATAGCGGAGGTGGATAGCAAAAAATTAGTCAAAAGGGAACTAAAAAATTATACGAGAAATACACCGCTTTGATGAGCTGCATAAAAATAGAAATTTATAGATTTTATATACAGCTCAGTGTGTGTTAATGAAAAGAATAAATCTCTCCAGTTACTTCGACATGTTGTTGATTATAATAATCAAAATTATGAGACGTAGTATCGTTTATATATTTTATAACATTAGTATAGTTGGCTTGATTATAAGAAAAATCGTTATAAGTCATTTGTGTACTTTCTTGCGACAACCAAAAAATTTCTGTTTCCTGATGTTCAATATGAGATAAATATTCTTTTATTATGTAGTCCACTGTTAAAAAAATTCTCTTTATTTCTTTAAAAGTTAATGTAGTTTCATAGAAAATTTTATTTATCTTAAGAAAATCTTTTGAGGTACCTGAACCGTAAAAAATAGTATTTCCATATTGAGTACATTCTATGTCTTGTAGAACAAGCCTCAAAATGTTAAGTGCTGAATATTCACTCAATTCCTCTTTGCTATTAATTAATATTTTAACTATCGGCTCTATATACCAGTATTTTAGAGTTTCTAAAATACCTTTCCTTTCACTTAGATAGCAGGAGTTTGCAAAATCAGATAAATGATATTTATCATACTCGATGCATGTTTGTATTAAATTTTGTACTAATTTTTCTTGTTTTTGAAAACCTTGGTCATTTTTATGAGGTGAAATATTTTCTTCGCTGTCTTCTTTAAAATCTTCTTTTTTTTCTCCAGCAGCTTTTAGTTTTATCCCAATACCATACCAACGAAGTATAAGATCTTGTATTTCTTTACCAATATCCTTTCCAATAACGCAATATTTGATCCAATCTTCTAATAGATCTTTTCCTCTTTGTACAAATTCATCAGTATTTTTAGGTTTTGTTTTTGTAATTCCATAATCATTAACCCTTTTTTCTGTTTTGCTCTGATAATGAAAATATCTACCTATTTCTATAGCACCATCTATAGCCATTGGCATTTTTTCTGCCATATCATCAAATTCATATTGTCCCTCTTTTACTAACTCTAAAAACATAGCATTAGTAATTAATGCACTTGGATTTCTATTAGGCTCGCATGAAAATAACAAGTACACTATATCATGTAAATCTTTTACATGGTCTGTATTGTTTTTACTTTGCAGATTTTTAGAATATAAAGCTTCGCCTTTTAATATTCTTTTAAATAAGTCCACAACTTTTTCTGCGGGTTCATTAAGCCCATTTAAAGAAGAAGTGAGCTTTTTAGAAACATTTTTGTAATCACCTAAGGTTAAAACTTTCTCAGTTCTTTTACTAGTAGAAGAAAAATCACTACTGATATCTAGTTCATGATTCTTAGTGGTACTAATAGTAATTTTACTTGCTACAGTATGCTTATCAGTACCTTGTAAATTTCTTAAAGATACAAATTTTGCAAGAGTCTTTAAATATTTTTGGTATAAAAGGCTATTAGACAAGAATTCGCTAGCGTCTAGTTGTGAACCTTTGCCTGTACTAAAAAAATCCAATACTTTTATTTTATCGCTGATTTGCTTATCTTCTTGAGAAAGGTAATGTGTAATACCTGATACCTCTTTATCACAAGCTAAATACAGAACAAAGTTAAAATCCATATCGTGATCTAGTTTTGTAATAAATTTTTGTATTTTCCCTTGTATAATATTATTCATATCTCGAAAAACATTTCTACACTTAATCAGTTCTAAAAAATTATTACATTCTTCTTCACATTCGTTTAAAAAATCTTCAACCTTACTTTCCTTTATACCCCACGTATTAGCTACAGATGTTTTAGTAATATTATCTAACTTTTTTTTAGAAGTAGCTTTTTGTAAAACATCAAAACATTTTAAATTTACAGTATTGACTGTACCGCCTTTGCTACAATAAGTTTTTGTGCCTGCTAATTTTTCTAAATATGTATATAATTTTTTAACTTCAATCAAATAATCAACAGCACTTTTAAATTTTTCACAAAGATTTTGCGTTGCAGTTAGAGATCCATAATCAGGTTCTTCCTCTTGAGAGATAGCTTTTTGCAGTACCTGCTTCATTACTGGAAATTTATTAGTAAACGACTTTAATTCTTGTATATTTTCTTTTAAACCTTTTATCTTATTAAGTAAATTTTTAAATTCTTCAATTTTTGCTTTTTGTATACCAAATGTTTTTGCTACATCGCTGCTTTGAAGCTCATCTAGCGTATCAATGTAATTAATAATATTAATTATTGCCTCTTTCTCTTGGAATTTCCCAGCAACTTTTTCTATCTTGCTATATAACTCCCTAGAATCCTGAAAAAGCGTTTCTAAGCTTTTCTTTTCTTGTTTTGACTGCTTTACTAAGAAAGGTGATAATGATTCATCAGTTTTATCATCATCTGTGTAGACTTTATTAGTAAGAAATTTATTCACCAACTTAGATTCTGGCTTTGTTTTATAAGCTTTTTTATCTCTATACTTCTTAAAAACGCTTTTATGATGCAAGACAGCATTTCCAGCATCGTACAAAAAGTTGTTATTGTTATCATTTCTAATTTTTCTAGGTGAAACGGAGTCATATCCTAACATCTCACCATCTGAACTATCATAATCAAAAATAGATTTGGTCATATAAAACTAAAGTAGATCGTTTATGTGGTCAACATCCATACCTAGAGCTTCTACTTCAGAAAGAATTGGATTTTTTATATCATCATAGAAAGGTTTGCTTTCATAGAGTTTTTTAAATTCTACGAAAGTTTCATCTACTTGATGATCTTTAACAAATTTTATAAATTTTTCTATAAGAACTGTAGTATTGCGAGCACCTTCAAGCGTTTGTTTTAAATTTTTTCCTTTTGACATATTAACCTCTCATTTTGAATTATTAAACTTAATTAATACTATTATAGAAGAATACTGTTATATAATCAAGAAAGATTCTTTTGGTATAAAGATACAGTAGTCCCAAAATTTATGGTTAAGTGAAATACATCAATTAATACCAGTAATGTTTCACAAACACAGGATGTAGAAGTTCCAAAATAAAACTTGACTTTCTTATCATTCGCTCCAAAAAATCTGATCCAAAACTATCATCGATAAGTTTTATAAAAAACTATAACATTTACGTTTATGAAACAGATTTGCTATGATAATGATTGCAAAATTGGCATCTCTGTTACTTTCCCTGATTCTTTTAACAAGCGGGTAATAACTGGAGGCCAATCCCCTTTGCTCTTAGTAAAAAAAAGCTGCTCCTTTGCGCGCGAAAGGCCTACAAAAAAAGATCTTTTCTCTTCTTCTTGTTTCTGTTTATTTTCTTTTTTAACGGCATCTAGCAATCCCCACCAAGCTTCATCATGAAAATCTACAAAGAACACTGTATTAAATTCAAGCCCTTTGCTTTTATGGATAGTCATTAGTTTTACTTGGTTTAATCCTTGATAATTTGCTATAGCTAACTTTTGATTGTTTGGATTTTTATCAATAGCTTCTTGAAAGAGAATGCAAAACGACTCTCTTACTTTAGTCAAATATTGAGTACTGTATTGGGGATAAACTACCTTTATCTTTGTCTCGCCTATCTTTTTTAAAATTTTTGAGACTGAGTTTTCTATAGGAGTTGAAAGGTCAATACATAATTCTAAAACTGAGATACATTCTTGTAAATTTTTATAGCCTATATCTCTTTCTAAATCATAACCTAAAAAAGCAGAAGCGATACGTTCAAGCTCTTTTTCTTGCTGATATTCTATAAACCTTATTTTTTTTCTTATAAGTAGTATCAAAAAAACGGATAAAGGCTCAGTCATTAAATCCTGTATTCTTATACCGTTTTTTGTTACTAATTTATCTTCATTTCTAAGGATTATACCGTTATTATTAAAAATATCACTAGCCCTACTAAAATAATCCTCCGCTTTTTGCCTGAGGATGATTGCAAAATCACCATGCTTTAGCTCAGAATTTTTCTTTATAAGGAAGTCTATATATCTTGAGATATAATCAGCCTCTTTTGTAGCATCATCAAAGGATTTTGCACCTATGCAGTCTAATGAAAGATCGCCTGATTTTATACTTTTATAAACTCTGGGAGTTCCTTTTTTAGATGTAAGATCATTAATTATGTAATTTATCAAGCTAACGATCGTAGGATTAGAGCGATAATTGGTTGTTAAATGGAAAATTTCAGTACTGAAATCTTTTTTTAGATTGTCAAAATTTTCCGGGTTAGCACCTGCCCACCTCATAATCGACTGATTGATATCCCCTACTGCTGTAATTATAGTATTACCGTTCTTAAAAACAGCTTTTATGAAATCGTATTGCTCGCTTGTAGTATCTTGAAATTCATCAAGAAAAAGATACTTGTAAGTTGATAAAATTATGTTTTTTATTTGGGTATTGTTTTTAACAATTGTATATGCCATTGAGCGACACATAGCATAATCCATAACTTTCTTATTTGTACAGTAATCCCAGATTTTTACTATTTCCGATTTTGGCTTGTCTGTTAAATTTAACGGAGAGAATAATTTCTTGTCGTTGCACGGTTGACCTCCTAAAACTATTTGTTCATATTCGTGCCACCAATTGTAATCAAAAGAACAAACATCAAAATCGAAAGGTATTTTTATCCAATTAGGCAATAATGACCTGAACCTACGAACAAGGGAGATAAATAAAGCATCAAACGTATAAGAATCAAATCTATTAGATAGTTCTTGTCCACAACGCAGATCAACTCGTTTTTTAATATTAGAGGCGGAGTCAACCTTAAAACTTAATGCTAAGATTTTTTGTGGAGATTTACATGTGCCTGTTTGTAGCAAAAAATTAGCCCTTTGAGCTAATATTTCCGTTTTACCTGCGCCGGGACCTGCAAGAACAGTCATGTTCTTTTGAGTTGTTTTAATAATTCTTTCTGATTCTTTCGTAATTAAAAATTTATCACTTGTTTTCCATAATTCAGTGGAAAGATATTTAGTCATTTTGTATCTTCTTGCATACTAACTCTGAACATTTGATGATCAGTCTCCGTATTTGATCTGGGCATTTCTGTTCAACCTTCTCTTTATTTAATTCTAAAACTTCCGCCATTGCTTGATAATGAGAAGCAACCTTACTCTTCGAACTAAACAGATTCCTATATTTCTTTAGTTCTTCATCTGAAAGAAAAAAATTAAACTGATTATAATCATTTAATCCTGCTTTACCACCTAGAACGGCCCTTTCTAATGTTTCACGATCAGAGGTTCGTGCATCGTCTGCTTTATAACATTCCTGAAAAGCCCGGATCATGCTCATGTCAAGGTCTAACGGACTTGAGAAAAAGATATCATAT
>DALYEI010000019.1:0-5866 GCA_031972685.1 Minisyncoccota bacterium
TTCGTTAATAGCATTACCTGAAAACTGACGACCGCATAATGCTTGTAGTTTTGCGGTCTCAGGTTGATTTAAAGGATAAAAAGAAGCAAGGCTAAAGCCTCTTACAGGTAATATGGATGTTGTTTGGGTAGATTTTTCTTCTACAAAGGAATTTGTGCAAAAATTAGATTCGTGCGCATGCACGTTAGATCTATTTTTTATAAAAATAGTTTTTGTACTTATTTGATCGTAGCAATGGTGCAAACGGTATAATTTTTTCTCCTCTCTTATTCCCCTGATATCAAGTTCTGGATCAATGAAACATGACTTAAAAAAATCTGCATCAAGATCAATAACCAGTTTATTGACTCTCTGCCCTTTAACATAAATATTTTTAAAACTTCTTTTTAAAATATTCTGCGCATATAAACGGGTTAAGGCTCTTCTTACTCTATCTTCACGAAAACCGAACTTCTGTTCATAGTAGTTATAGGAAAGATAAAGAGAATACCCATAGAGTTTTGGCGTAAGTTCGCCGTAATGGTTATTTGTACCGTTTCGATACCAGGCAACAATATCACCAAGAATGGTTATTGCCACCAGATCAGGGTTTCCATCTTCAAGGCAAAACTGTTTGTACCATTTATGAATAATAACATCACCCGGTTTAAAGACCTTACCGCAAGTAATAAAAGAAGAGTTCATAACGGCCCTCCTTTAGCATCAGATAAAGCATCAATATTTGCGGTATTGAGTTTTAAGGCAAGTTCTTTAGGAAATTTACTCTCCGGAACAGCTGCGGTAGCATAAAATAGACGGGTAACCAGCCCCAGATCCTGCAAACGAAATGATGCTCTTTGCAAGGTGGGTCTTCGAATACAGAATTTGCTCCAGAAATACGTAAAACAGTCTCGAAGTTCAAAATCAGAATCACTACCCCCTGTTCTTTGAGACAAAGATAACAACTCAGCAAAAATATGAACTCCTGCTAAATCAGGCCTACCGCTAGGTAGTAAAATCTTTTTATAACACCAATGCGGTATAAAAAGGGAATCTCTTCGGATAATTCTAGGCCTTGACACATATATATTATTGTGCAGGCAGCACTTTTCTGCTATATTCATATTACCATATTGTTTAGTTAACAATGTAGTGTTACCCCAATGCTTGGCATCAGGGTTTGGTATTATAACCAGTAACTATCTTGTAAGTTTGGCGACTAGGAGATAGTTACTGAAGTTTGGTTTGTAAGCTTGCTTTACGAAATCAAAAATTACCTTTAAAACTATTTAATTTATATAACAATAATTAATAGATTTTTCTCCGTCAATAATTATTTTATCTTATAAGATAAGATATATTACATTTTTTGATTACAAGATAAAACATGAGCAATTTATTAATATAATACCATTATGTACATGTAAGTAAGTCAAAGGGATAGAGTAGTGTAATGGATAATTTAAAAAGAAAAATTATAGAATATATACAAGAATATAATATTGCGACTTCTGCATTTGAAAAAAAAGCTGGAGTCGGTAATGCAGTTGTTAATAGAATTTTAGATGATACAGTTAAAAATCCCGGTATTGAAACAATATTAAAAATAGCTGATGTACTCAATTGTTCTCTAGATGAACTATTTAATAGAAATCAATCTTTTAAAAAACATATTCTGAATATTGATACTGAACTACCATACAATAATGAGCTATTCAGGTCTATATGCCTTTATACTGTTCATTTCATAGAGTTATACCGCATTAATCACCTTACTCTTCAGCAAGTAGGATTAGTTATAGAAGAAATATATAAACATTGTTTAGATAGAAAATTAAGCTTAATCGATACTAAGTTTGCAGACTGGTTCCTAAAAGATCATCTTTTAAATCGTTGTTAGTTATTCTTTAGAAAGCTTTGATACATGGCTTTTGTTCTAAAATGATCAACCCCAAAAATATTCTCGTGTTTACTTAAGTATTCCTTATATATCCCTATATTATTATCCATTAATGCTGAGTTAGCTATTTTAAAATACAGATCGCTGATATGGTCAAGCAACAGATTTTGCCCATAACAATTATGGTATATATTCTCTGCTATCTTATATGCTTGCAGTGCTTCTGCTATTTTATTCTGTCTATGATAAATATCACCTTCTACAATTAAAGCAGCAGCTAAATCATAATCAGAAGAATCTGATATATTATCTTTTTTTCTTTCTGGTAAAGCTAGAAAGATTTTTTTGGCTAAACTTATATGTTCTTCTGCGTTTTTGATTTTATCTACATTTAACTCAGCTAATGCAAGCCAGGTAAGAATACGTGCTTGCATTTCATGTGGCTTATCAAAATAACTTTTTGATCTCTTATCAAGTTCTTTAGCTAGTATATAAGCAGCTTCATAATCTCCTAGCTTAATTAAAATCTCTGCTTTTAGTATATGACCAAGTACAGTAAATTGATCTTGCAGTAAGTTTTCTTGGGATTTAACTAATTTATTTGCATTTTCTAACGCTAGATTATACTCTCCTTCTGCAAGAAAAATCCTTGCGTAAGAATACCATAATAATCCTTTGTAAAATATATCCTGATCTTCTTTAATGAATTCTTCAACTTTCTTTATACTAAGTTTTGCATCATTTATAGCTCCTTTACGGATTCTGCTTTGTGTCAATTGTGAGTATATAGCACATTTTAAATCTGCAAAGCCATTAACATTTCTTACTGTTTCAGCAGCTTTTTCATAATCATACTCCGCATTTTTTATATCCCTGGCACTATAAGTTTTATATAATCCTACATTCACTAAATACCATGCATAAGCTACTTTTTGATTATTACTCATATCATGATATTTAATTTCACCTCTGGTCTCCTTATCGGTTAGCCATTCGACAAATTTTTTGCATTTATCATAATCCCTCTTCGTAAGGTAGAAGAACATAAGATTTTTCCTAAGTTCTAAAATGTCATAAAAATTCACAGCATTTTTTTCTGCGTTTTCTAGCATTATTTCTAAATTGCTTTGCAGAGTAGGGTCTTTATGAAACAAAGATAAATAATCTGTAATCTTTTCAGGAAATCCTTGATTAATTGTTTTGACTATATCTTGCATACTATCTCTGATAACCTTATTACTAACACTTTCCAGAACAGTCTTCTTTATAAAATCATGTACTTCAAAAATTTGATTTTCCTTATAAATACCTTTATCCTCTATTAAAGCAAACTTACTTAAATCATGCAATATATCTATAACTTTAGAACTATCACTACCAGATAAATTAATTAATAGCTGCTTTGAAAAATCATGGTTATTAATTAATGCTACCTTAAGTAAAAGATTATTAGCAGCACTACTTAAGTTATCAAATATCGTTCCTAGCTGTTCTTTAGTCCTTTTTACTTCATCACTTACAGCAAGTATTTTTTTATATTCCTCAATACTTAAATATCGATTATTTTGTAAGAATAAAGTTCCTCGAATTATAAGAATTGGATAATCTAAAAAAATTTCCGATAATTTTTCTACATCTCTTAATTTATAGTTAGGTAGCAGTTTTTCAATCAGTCCTAGTGCCTCTATTCTTTTAAGATTCTTTATCGGTATTATATTAGGTAATCCGGTAGTCTCCTGAGAACAAACAACTATGTGACCATTATGACTATCTTCTAGAAATCTAAGTACCTTATTATTTTCATTAGTTCTTAAATTATCAAATACTAGGATCCACCCTGTTTCATGCCTGAGATAATTCATTACACTCTCAGAGATATGTTGTATGTCTTCAGAAATAATACAGGTCGAGCTTTTATTGCAAATTTTTAAGTTGATCTGTTTGGCTAAGTTTAAAAACTGATAACTAAGATCAAGATTACAATCAAAAAACCATATGATTTTGTAATTATCTAAATTTTTTGATAAATATTGCCTGATTATCTGTGTTTTACCTATCCCGGTGAATCCAGTTAAAGATACTACTGAACCAATATTACTTAAATTACGCTCTATACTTTTTAGCTCTTCATTTCTACCGAAAAAATACGGAACAGGTAAAGTTGAATTACTTACCTTAACTGAAGACATGGCTTTATTAGCAGTCAGAAGAACTAATAAAAATACGAATATTAAGTTTTTCCTTTTGTTAAATGAGGCGTTATATCCCATACATTACTATCATTATAGAATTTTTCTTTTTTTAAGCTTTTAATTAACTTTAATTTATTACCAACTCTTTTACCCTGAATATATTCGTAACTAAAGTCATTGTCTTCAAACAATTTTATTGTATCTTTTATTGACAGTAACCATTGATTATTTGCCTTGGAATAATGCTGAAAACTATAATTTTCAAATTGCTCTCTTGAAAGATTAAAACCTGAACCTGTCATTTTTATTTTAAATTGTTCTTTATCTTGCTTAACTTTTATCTTTAAATAAGACCCCTTGGGTAGTATAGATAAAAGGCTCCAGGTTAGGCTAAAGATTAACTGACGTAAAATTTCTTCACCTATATCTATATTAAGATATTCTGCTTCCATCACCTCATTTTCTACTTTTATAGATATACCTTTAATTTCAGAATCAAGTGCAAAATATTCAATACATTCTGTTAGTAATTGCTTTATATTTACTGTAAACGTTTCGTTTAAATTGTTTGTCGTATTTATGACATTAATAGCGTCTCTCTTTAACTTATTTTTTATCATTTTCATCAACCGATTATCAATCTCCTGTTTATGCCGTCTTAGTAATTCAAGTTTTTCATAAGTTACCAATTGTTCTTTCAAAACTTGAGTCTCCTTCATTAATTTGAATGAAGAATTATAAAAAAATTTTTTAACTCCTAAAAACAGAAGCAATACAAATAGATTTATGAAAAAAAATACGGTAACAAAAAGTAAAGCACCATTAGTAAAGATTTGCCTTATTTGCTTTTCTAAATAAGAATTTTCTATATACATTTTTACTGAAACTTCAAAATTCCCAATAGTGTGATAATCACTCTGCACTGACGAAATGGCAGCATGGCGGTTGTTTTCTATAATATTTAAATTATTAATCATTACAGAATATATTAAAAAATTAGGCAGAAAGTTATCCAAAAAGCTCCTTGCTTCTACCATACTAATACTAATACAAAAACCATGACAAAGTGACAATATCATACCATTTTGTTTATCAAGTAGCATTTGATAAGATTTACTATTATGTTTAGCCATGATTTTCTTGGGATTAGTTATAGATATGATTTTTAGTATAGAAAGTTGAAAATTCATTTTGTTTGCTATATTCTGGTAATCAGTAATTAATTGTTGATTACCAGATTCATAGTTACCTTCAACAATTTCTAATAGATAGTGAAGTTTATTAAGATCATTAATCACATAACAGAATTTTTTCTTGGCTTGGGAAAATACATTTTCATAATCTTTGCTGTTTTGAGTATTCCAATAAAATATAAAAATCCCAGTACATAAAACAGAAACCAATAAGGAGATACTACAGGATATAATTATGACTTTTCTTTGCAACATTCAACTTATCCAAAAAAGCAAGCAATAATTAAGAATAAGTGACTAACGAACATTATAATTGGCTACGACGAATGTTAAAATTACCCATTTTAACCCGTTGTTGAATGAATCTGTACAATTTATATAAAATACCACTCCTTTACCCAAATTTTAAGCGGCATAATCCAGTGGTTGTATAGTAAAAACTGCAAACATATTAAATATTTTACATTCTCACTTTTGTTTGGTTTTTTGTCGTCATTATTTATTTGATATTATCAAATCTTAACAATTAACGTCTCAAAATTTATCACTTTTCCAATTCCCTCAACAAGGGATCGTAAATCTTTAACTTTTTTAAGATATTA
>DALYEI010000020.1:0-4924 GCA_031972685.1 Minisyncoccota bacterium
TGTGGTGGGGTTATTCAATACCCTCACCGGTTTTTTTTGGTTGTTCCTGTTTATTGAATCTTGGTTCAAGGCTGAACCTTAATTCACCGGCATTGCTCATTTCGAGCATAATTTTATGGCTTTGACCATTTGCATCGATTGCTTTTTCTACGATCGAAAGGAATTTATTTACAGCTTCTTCGCTGGGTAATTCTTCCCCCGATTCTTTTTTCGATTCTCCTTCTTTGGAATCAGAAGATGGGTCCTGCAAATTTGGCTCATCTTTGGTAGCGGCAACCGGAAGATCTACCAATTTTTCTTTTGGATCGGGAAGTTCCTTTTCCAAAGTAAAAACTAACTCTTTGCCAGTCATAAAGTTACCGGCCCTGGCGTCGTTGCCACAACCCTGTAAAAAATAAACTGTATATTCTTTATTGTCTACTAGGATTTCTCCTGCATAGCCTGGAATATTTCTTAAGTTTATTTTTTTGGTTGTGCTGTCGCCGTAATGGACTATTGCTGGTCCTGATAATGTTCCCTTCCTTATGTTTTTTACAACAATGTTTTTTGCATTAGGGAATCTATGATGAGCGTAATTTTTATATCTTCCAAAAACTTGTTCATCATTAATCCCCCCCAGAACTTGAGGAGGTCCGGCACTTATTGGATCTACATCTCTTTTTCTTTGTTTGAAAAGCAAGAGTAAAATATAAATCATTCCAATAATTAACCATGAAAAAATTACCCAGTTTACAATTTTTGAGTATTTTCCCATACTTACATTTTCTGGTGCAAGGGTTGGGATGACTGAAACCGTATCTTTTTTTGATTCTACAACCTGTGGCAGGTTAGGAATCGATGGAAGATACAATTTTTCCCCCGGTAAAATTCGGCAATACCACTTTTTGGAAGTGGCTACCTGCCAAACTCTACCCTTTTCTTGTAAAAAAGGATTGTTCAGCACTATCCACCGCCAACTTTCTCCATCGCCGTAATAATACGAAGAGATATCATAAGCAGTGTACCCGGATTCAACGGTCACATATGTGCCGATTGAATCATTTTTTAATACTGGTTCATTTTTTAAGGCTGAACCTTGGCCTTTAGTTTGTGTGCAAGTAATGCCTAGCATTACGAAAAGCACTAAAAAAAATACTCTTTTCAACTTTATTAAGTTTTAAAAGTACAATATTATGCATGAACTTCCCGCCACGCTAAGGAATCAGTCGTAAACAAGACTTGAACTTGTATTACACTTCATAACACTATAATATCACATTTATTTAAATTTGTCAAATAAAAAAAGCCCCAAATCCTAAGATTTGAGGCTCGTCTATGAGAAGTTGTGCTTGTAAGTTTTATCTTTTCTCTACTATTACATAATAATATGTAGTTTTGTAGAGAAGAATCTGGGATCGAGATATCAATCTCAGGTTTTTCTCTACAAATTTATAAAACTTAAATTTATATATTATAATGAACTTCTTAATTCTTATAAGAGTATAGCATATTTGAAATTATTTGTCAAGCTTTTATATTGACGTTGCTATATAAGGGTTATTTAATGTTATATTTTCCTTTTCCACAGCCTATCTCCAAAAGGGTTGACTAAAGCCTCTCATTTGCTACCCTTTATATATACGGACCCGGAAGCAAGTACCTTATTGACCGAAATACCGAACCGACAGTAACATTCGCTTAAATTTTTTTAATTACAATTAGTCTATTGTAAATCTATCCTTTAAATATAAGGGATAGGACTAGTTTATAGCGGATAATCATTTGTTTTATAAAAAAACCTATTAAAATATCCCGCTTTTTGACCACTTCTACCCTTCTCTTGGGCTTTTTGGTTATTCCTCAAAATGCAAAAGCAAGCTTTCTCGGTGACCTTTTAAATGGTGAGGTTTTTGCTAAAAACTCTAGTGAAACCACAACAAATTCTCAAAATATGAGTATTCTTGAGGCTAATGTTTCTGGTTTAGTTGATGATAAAAAGCAAGATATAGATGAGAGCGTAACCTTGAATATTTCACAGGACGCTCTTTTGCCTTCTTCTGGTCCTTCTATAGTTTCGGGAGATACCGAAGACCCTGACGCGTCTTATGAAGAGATTAGTATTTATGTAGTGCGTCCTGGAGATACTGTGCAAACTATTGCTAAGCTTTTCAAGGTTTCTACTAATACTATCCTTTGGACTAATGACCTTAAAAAAGGTGAAAAGTTAACTGTTGGAGATACTTTGATTATTTTACCTGTTGATGGAGTAAAGCATACTGTGAAAAAGGGTGATACTATTAAGAATATAGCTAAGCTTTATAACGTTTCCGTAGGTGATATCTATTCTTTTAATGATTTAGACGAAGAATCTATACTTAAGATTGGAGACGAGATTATTATTCCAGGTGCAGAAATTAAAGAAGTTGAAAAGAAGCCGGTAATAGCTAAAAAACCTAATAATAAGAATATCAAGAGCGGAGGATCTTTACCTAATAACTATTATAGTGCTGATAATTCTAATATTGTTTCTGGATTTATTAAACCTATACCTTGCCGCTTGACTCAAGGTAAGCACGATCGTTATGCGGTTGATATGAGTTGTGGTAAGTCTGGAACCCCTATCGTTGCTTCTGCTTCTGGAAAAGTTATTTTTGCTAAATATGGTTGGAATGGAGCTTTCGGTAACCTAGTTATTATATCTCACCCTAATGGTACTCAAACTTTCTACGCTCATCAATCTAAGATTGCTGTATCTGTTGGTGATCAAGTGCGTCAAGGCGAAGTTATAGGTTACGTTGGTAATACTGGACGTTCTACTGGGCCTCACCTTCACTTCGAAGTTCGTGGAGCGAAAAACCCAGGTTTTGATAACTCTTGGGCTAAATAATAAATTAAAAACTTCGTTGTTTTTAGATTTTTAAGATTAACTAAAATAAATATACTTTTATAAAGTACGGATATTTTTTTACTAAAAAATTCCTCGTGCTCGCTCCGTCGAGCTCGCAAGCCTTTATAAAACTATATTTATTTTAGTTTTAGGGTTTATTCTAAAAGAGTCAAAGCGAGCATAATAGCTACTCCGAGAATAAAGAAAATTATTTGAGTTAAGAAATCTTTACCCTTTTTACTTTTTTGTAGTTCTGGAATCAAGTCCGCTAAAGCGATATAGATAAACCCTCCTCCAGCTATTGGTATTATATATTCTGCTAAATGTTCACTAAATTCTCCTAAGATAAAAGCAAGGCTAAGTCCTAAGAATGATAATATTGCCGAAGCAAAGTTTAACCAAAGAGCTTTCACTTTATCGTATCCGCTATGAATTAAAACTGCGAAATCCCCTATTTCTTGAGGTATTTCGTGCAAAATTACTGCTATCGTTGTCGCTATACCTACCGGTATACTTACTAGAAAGCTTGCCCCGATTATTAATCCATCTAAGAAATTATGCATACCGTCCGAAATTAAAACTAATTTACCTACTGGATGAATATGATTTTCTTCATTACTATCGTCTTCGTGATGATGCCAATGTAAGTATTTCTCTAAAATAAAGAAGATTAAGATTCCAATTATAAATAAAATACTTACGAATTCACTATGCCCTCCTTCAAAAGATTCAGGTATTAAATGAATAAATACGTCGCCGAGCAATGCTCCGATAGCGAGACTAATAAATAAAGTTAAGTATTTTTTTAAAACTTCAGTGCGTAGAGATAACGTAAATACCCCAACGAAAGAAACCAAACTAACCAATAAAACACTCAAAAAAGAGTAAATATATATTGTATTCATATTATTAGATTATACTACTTGCAAGTAAATTGCAAGTACATTTTATTTTTTTATTGATATTTAAATTTAAAGTGCTATAATAACTTTTATTCGGGCTGTAGTATACCGGTAGTACAAGCGCTTTGGGAGCGTTTAGACCGCGTTCGATTCGCGGCAGCCCGACATTATTGAATATTTTTTAATATTTGATATTATATAAAATAAGCGGGATTAGTTTAATGGTAAAATAACAGTTTTCCAAACTGTGGTTAGGAGTTCGATTCCCCTATCCCGCACCAACTATAAAATGATATCTTCTATTTTTTTAATTTTAGCTTTTTTGTCTATTAGATCTAAAAATACAACTATTAAGTCTATTTGCCATTCATAATCATCATATTCTTTATGAGCTAATAGATAAGTCTGAATAGTCCGTGACATACGTTTAAGCTTCCAAGGATGCATATTATCTTCAGGTTTATATCTATCTAAGGTTTCTTGTGAAACGTTTATCAAGTTACGGGAAACAGATTTAACCTCTATAAAGTATATTTTATTAGCTTTTTTAGCTATTATATCTATTTCACCCCATTTTTTAGTATAATTTCTATCTAAAATTGCGAAACCTTGTTTCATAAGAAACCTTACAGTTATATTCTCCCCTATTTCCCCTATTTTTTGAGTTTTTGAAGTAAAAACTTTAGGCATATGTGAATAAAGTCTTATTTTAATAGTTTTCTGAATAAACCCTTATTTTATAAGCTATTTTGATTTTTAAAAGTCAAAAGGGACATAAAATACTTGTCCTTTATAAACAATATAAACATAGTTATCCACAGTTTTAGTAAAAATACTGTTTATAAATAAAGCTCTCTTAAAAAATAAAAGGACAATCTGTGCACCTGCTAGGATTTGAACCTAGAATAACGGTTCCGAAGACCGTTGTGATATCCATTTCACCACAGGTGCAAATAACAAATATATTATTACATTATTTTCTTTATATTACAAATAGATTTATAAAATAAGCCTTATTTCAAAATTGCATTTTAACTAAGAAAGTATTATAATATTTTAGTTATTTAATTTACTTTAAATAATTTTAATACAATAACTTTTTGCGGTGTTGGTTTAGTGGTAGAACACGTCCTTGCCAAGGATGAGACAGGAGTTC
>DALYEI010000021.1:0-3914 GCA_031972685.1 Minisyncoccota bacterium
ACCTGTTGGCCAAATTTTAGTTCCAGCAGAAACTGCATCGTAAATAGAAAACTTATAACAGTAATCAGTACCGCCTGTGCCTCCTAAAAGATTACCTGAAGAATCAAGAAGTCTTCCTTGAAAATTTATTAAAGCTGGTACTCCGGCTGTCGCAAGAAGAGTTTGAGGGAAAAGAGAAATGAAAGAAAATGCAAAAAAAACTAGTACAGTAAAAATACCTAAAAAGAATTTCTTTCCAAATTTGTTTTTAATTTTTTCTTTCATTAACTACTCTATAATTATAATACATATGGAGAACAAAAAAAACGTTTTTTAGGCGTTTTTTGTGGACAACTTTTCTATATTTGCGAGAATTGTTTTTTAAATGCCTTGCGCAAATAATTTAAACTAATTTTTTAAGTTCAGTTTCGTATTTTTTCATCACTTCCATAGATGCAGTTTGCTGATCTACACCCGCATCCATCTTAGCTTTTACTTCTTTTGCGATAGTTTCAAAAAGCTTTGGGTCTTTCTCCATCATGTTAATAAACATATCAATCTGCGCTTCAGGAACTCCTTGAGTGCGAAGCATTTTCTTCAATAAAAAATTTTTAAACATTTTTCTATGATAGCTTAAATGAAACAGTTTGTAAATAATTAAAGTTTTTAAGAGTCGTGGGTTCCCTGACCTTATGACTCCGAGGGCGAAGGCTCAAAAAACTTTAATTATTTATTACTCATCAAGAATTTCAAATTCTTCATCTTTAACATTTTGTCTGTTTCGACTACGAATAAAATATACTAAAGCTACCATCCCCAAAACAACTAAAATAAAAATAAAAATTACATTCCAGTTATTTTCATTCTCTTCTTTGTACGGAATTAAATCTTTGGTATTTTCTTCATTTAGAATATTTAAATTCTCATCAAAATCTTGAGAAATGTTTTCAGTAGCTTGAGTAATAAAATTTTTATTACTAGAAGAAACTTTTTTAGTTGAAATACCTTTAACTTGCGGAATAATTTTTTGACTATAAATGATTTTTCCACTTGGATCTAATATTTCTAAAAAGTTTTTATCACCAAAATTAAAATTTGTAATTTTAGGTGAAAGTATAATTTTCTTATCTTTATTTAAAAAAGTATTTTTAGGAAAAATAAAAGTTTTGTTTAATCCTCTCAAAGTAAAATTAGTTAAATCTAAATTCATATTTGCTTTATTACTAACCTCAATAAAGAAATCTCCCTCCTCTCCAGTAGCAGAAATTACGAGAGTTGGTTCTACAATATTTATTACTATTTGGCTTGTCAAATAAGGCTTAAATTCGTGTGTAGTTCTATAATATTCTAAATAAATATTATATTCACCAGGATAAAAATACGTATGAGTAAAAGGAATATTTTCTAAACTAGTTAATTCTTTTATTTCTCCATCTCCAAAATTCCAAAAATATTTTCCGTAAATATTTCTATACTCTTCGTTTAGAATAATACTTTCAAAATTAATCGGCATACCTACAAAACCGAAATTTTTCGCCAAGATTTTTAATTCTGGGTTTTTCTTGGACACTGTTTGTGAACTTGCAGAGAGTGAACTGCTTCCAGAAGTTGCAGTCGAAACGTTTTGAGTTGTATTTTCTGTATTTGTATTTTGATTATCTGTATCTGTGTTTGTATTTTCATTTGTATTAGATCTTTTGAAATTTTTTACTTCACCCCAAGAGACAGAATCTTCGATTGTTTTATTCTCGAAATCTTTGTACAAAGTTAGACTATTATTCGGTGCTAAACTATAAGAATTAGGCCAGTATATATCGACGGTTTTACTACCTGTATATTCCCCTTCGCGAGCTAAAAATAAAACCCCATTAGCCGGGATTTTTTTATTTTCAAAACGACTTTTTGCTACGATAGAACTTTCACTTCCTGAAGAAGTTTTTTTATAAATAGAAAAATTAGTTAAATCAACTTCAGTATTCCCATTATTATAAAGTTCAATAAATTCGTCGTCCTTACTAGAATCAGTTTCTATTTGAACTTCATTAATTAAGACGAGAGCAAATACGCTTTTAGTAAAGCTGAGAAAGAAAACAAATGCTAAAATTAAAAATAATTTTTTATGCATTTTATTGACTTAATCCTTATATGCTATAATCATACTATGAATATATTTAAAAAGAAAGCAAAAAAAATAGATTTTTTAGCCATCGGAGATATTGTTGTTGATGCCTTTATAAAATTAAAAGATGCTCATACTCATACTGGGATTGATACTCCTGGAGCTGAGCTTTGTGTAGTTTTTGGAGATAAAATTCCTTATGAAGATGTGACAGTATTAAATGCTGTTGGCAATAGTCCTAACGCGGCTGTTTCTGCTTCACGCTTAGGACTGACTTCGGCTTTAGTTACTAATATTGGAGACGATCGCTATGGAGAAGATTGCTTGGCTCAACTTAAAAAAGAAGACATAATTACTGACTATATAACTACACAAAAAGGAGCAAAAACTAATTATCATTATGTTCTCTGGTTCGGAGTTGAACGCACTATTTTAGTAAAGCATACAGAATTTGATTTTCATTTTCCTAAATTTGAAAATACAGAAATAGAATGGATGTATTTATCTTCTCTTGCTTCTAATTCCCTCCCTTATCATTTAGAAATTGCAGAATATTTAAAAAATAATCCGCAAACTAAACTCGCTTTTCAACCTGGAACTTTTCAAATGAAATTAGGAGTACAAGTTCTCAAAGATATTTACGCACGTACAGAAATATTTTTCTGTAATGTTGAAGAAGCCCAAAAAATATTAAATGAAACTTCCAAAGATATTAAAATTTTGATGCGTGGTATGCATGCTCTCGGTCCGAAAATAGTAGCAATTTCCGACGGACCAAACGGAGCTTATGCTTCCGATGGAAATAAAATCTATTTCACTCCTATTTATCCTGATACTGCTCCGGCAGTAGATCGCACTGGTGCAGGAGATGCTTTCGCTTCTACTTTTACAAGTGCGATAGCCTTAGGCAAAGATATAAAAACTGCACTTTCTTGGGGACCAATTAATTCTATGTCCGTAGTGCAATACGTCGGCGCTCAAGAAGGATTACTCTCACGCGAAAAAATAGAAGAACTTTTAGCAAAAGCTCCAGAGAGTTATAAGGTTACAGAAGTATAACTATAAAATTATAGAAACAAACTTTTGGAGGGGTTTGGCGAGCGGCGGCGAGCCAACTTCAGAATTTTTTAAGCTTCAAAAAATTTGTACCGGAAAAAGTTTGTTTCTATAATTTTTATTTTCTTTTCAAGGATTTTTTGACTGCTTTCTTTATAGATTCTTTATCCATACCGTAATGTTTGATAAGTTCTTCTGGGGTTCCAGACTGACCGAATAAGTCTTTCACTCCTATAAATTCTATCGGCACAGGATATTCTTCTGCTAGAATTTCTGAAACTAAAGAGCCTAATCCTCCCGCAACTTGATGCTCTTCTACGACTACAATTGCACGCGACTCTTTCGCTAATTCTAAAATTGCACGCCTATCTATCGGCTTTATAGAAGCAACATTTAAAACTTTCGTTTTAATATTTTCCAGCTCTAACTCTTTCGCACTAATCATAGCGTTATAAGTAAGTCCTCCAGTAACAATAATCCCTACATCTGCTAGTCCTACGTCAGGTATCCAATACACGTCCGCTTTACCTACTTCAAAAGGAGTTTCTTCGGTAGTGATAATTGGAGTTTTTTCACGTGCAAGTCGCAAGTATGCCGGACGTCTCATTTCTTCATTTGCACTCAAAAAAGAAAAGGTAACTTTCTTAGCTTGAATAGAATCACAGGGAGAAAATACATTCATGTTAGGAATAATTCTCATAAGTGCAATATCTTCGAGAGCTTGATGCGTTCCTCCGTCAGGTCCTACCGAAATCCCAGC
>DALYEI010000021.1:3924-4899 GCA_031972685.1 Minisyncoccota bacterium
AATCCCAGCATGAGATCCAACGATAATTACTTTGCGGTCATTATAAGCAATAGTAGTTCTTATCTGCTCCCAATTTCTTCCTGGAGAAAACATAGCATAAGAAGAGCAAAAAGGAATTTTACCCATAGAGGCCATACCGGACGCTACTGTTACGAGATTTTGCTCAGCAACTCCTATCTCTACGAAACGTTCCGGAAAAGCATCTTTAAATAAATGCATTTGAGTTGATTCAGTAAGATCTGCACACAAAGCCACAACGTTTTTGTTGATCTCTCCTGCTTGAAGAAGTCCAATACCGAAACCTTTACGTATTGGTTCCTGAGTTACGTCTTCATTAAACAACTTTGGATTTAATTTTAATTTTGGATTTAACATATTTAAATTATTGATGCTCAGCTTTAATTTTACCACCCAAGGTTCGTAATTCTCGTAGAGCCATATCTGCTTCTTCTTTATTTGGAGCTTTACCATGCCAACGGTAATCTCTTTCAAACTCTCGAACTCCACGCCCAGGAATAGTATTTGCTATTATTACGGTTGGTTTAGTAGCGATAGTTTTTGCTTCTTCGACGGCTTCATCAATTTGTCTAAAATTATGCCCAGAAATTTCTATCACATGAAAATTAAAACTCTCAAATTTATTTACTAAATTATTCAAAGGCATTATATCTTCGGTATATCCATCTATCTGAATATTATTTCTATCTATTATTGCTACGAGATTATTTAATTTATTTTTCCCTGCAAACATAAAAGCTTCCCAATTATTTCCTTCATTAAGTTCTCCGTCTCCGAGGAAGCAGTAAATAAATCTTTCTTTATCTTTGCCGTCTATTTTATCAGCGAGAGCCATACCGCAAGCTTGCGAATATCCGGAACCTAGAGGGCCTGAAGAAGTTTCAATAAAAGGTAAAAATTCTCGATGCGGATGCCCTTGCAAACGAGAGCCAAATTTACGTAAAGTCTTAAGTTCTT
>DALYEI010000022.1:0-2987 GCA_031972685.1 Minisyncoccota bacterium
GTCATGTAGAGCATTTAATGCAAGAGTTAAAACTCCCTTATCACGTAGTTGTAAACTGTGGAGGGGATTTAGGACTTGGTCAAGTTAAAAAGTATGATATTGAAGCTTGGATGCCTTCTCAAAATAAATACCGCGAAACTCATTCTTCATCTTATTTTCACGATTTCCAAACCCGTAGATTAAATATTCGTTACCGTGATGATGAAGGCAAGTTGCGTTTCGTGCACTCACTGAACAATACCGCTTGTGCTACTTCACGTTTGCCTGCATCTTTGCTCGAAAACTATCAACAAGAAGACGGTAGTATTAAAATCCCTGAAGTATTACGTCCTTATATGGGAGGTATGGAAATCATAAAAAAGAAAGATAAATAATATGCAAAGTCGTAAATTTATTTCTTCTCATATTGAAGACTTAAAGAAAAAAAGACGCAAAGCTTTTAAAATCAAAGTTATAGTTTTTAGTATTTTATTTATTTTATTCCTTGTTGGTATTTATTTTCTTTCTAAATGGAATCAAATCAATATTAATAAAATCGAAGTCGTAGGGGCTAAGGTTTTAGATAAAGATAAATTAGAAGCTTTCGTATATGATAAAATCGAGGGCAAATATCTATATCTTTTCCCGAAAAGTAATTTCGTAATTACCCCTCGTTCTAAAATCAAAAAAGATTTGATGAATAATTTCCGTCGCATTGAAACCTTAAATTTTGATGTTTCTAATCCTGAAACTTTAAAAATAGAAATTACTGAGAGAGTGCCTTTGTATACTTGGTGCGGAGAAGTTCTCGATTTAAAGAATAAATGTGAATTCGTAGATAAAGACGGTTACGTTTTTGATGAAGCGCCTTATTTTTCTGGAGATATTTATTTTAGATTTTATGGTAAGCTTTCAGATTATTATATCAATCAAGAATATTTTAAAAACTTAGTTTTATTTATTTCGAATTTAGATAGGACCGAATTATTACCTGTCGCTTTAATAGAGAAAGAAGATGATGAATTAGAGATATATCTTTCTTCTAATAATTTAAATATAAATTCTCCTAAAATTATTTTAAATTATAAAGGGGACTTAGAGAAACTTTTCCAAAACTTAAAATCAGCTATCGAAACCGATCCTCTTAAAACAAAAATCAAAGAAAATTATACAAAATTAAAATATCTTGATTTACGCTTCTCAAATAAGGTATATTACAAATTCGATGAATAACTTTTGGCAAAAACTTAAAAAGCCTATTTTTGTGCTTGCGCCTATGGCTGACGTTACGGATTATGCTTTTCGTAGTGTTATTAATAAATATGGGAAACCGGATGTACTTTGGACTGAATTCGTTTCTGCGGACGGACTCGCGCACGTGATCGCTCGCGAGAAATTACTTATAGATTTAAAATTCGATAAAGGTGAGCATCCGATAGTCGCTCAAATTTTCGGTTCAAATCCAAAAAATATTGAAACTGCTTCTCGCCTTTGCAAAGAATTAGGTTTTGATGGAGTTGATATTAATATGGGTTGTCCGGATAAATCTGTTGAGAAGCAAGGCGCTGGAGCAAATTTGATTAAAGATATTAATCTTGCTCGAGAAATTATCAAAAGTGCGAGAAATGGAGCAGGAGATATTCCAGTCTCAGTTAAAACTCGCATCGGATATAATAAAAACGAAATCGATACTTGGATTAGGGCTTTGCTTGAAGAAAGGTTGCCAGTTTTGACTGTGCATTTACGAACTCGTAAAGAGATGTCTCTTGTGCCGGCGCATTGGGAATTAATGCGAGATATTGTGAAATTACGTGATGAGATTTCTCCGGAGACTTTGATTTTAGGTAACGGTGACGTAATTGATTTAGAAGATGCAAAGAAAAAGGTTCTTGAGACTGGTTGCGACGGAGTTATGATTGGTAGAGGTATTTTCGGTAATCCGTTTTTATTTTCTAAACAAAAACGCCCTGAGTTAATCGAAGGGCAATTCGATAAAGATAAATTACGCGTTATGCTCGAGCATACGAAATTATTCGAAGACGTTTTAGGCGAGCATAAAAACTTCGCTATTATGAAGAAGCATTATAAGGCTTACGTGAACGGTTTCGACGGAGCGAAAGATTTACGAGTCAAACTTATGGATGCAAAAGATTATGCGGAAATAGAAAAGATCGTAAATGATTTTTTAGCAAAAATAGGTTAAAATATAAATATGAATAATTTAGCTTTATATCGCAAATACAGACCAAAAGATTTCAATCAAGTTGTCGGTCAAGACCATATAGTCAAAGTCCTAGATCAATCTATTAAAACTAGCACCGTTTCGCACGCTTATCTTTTCGTTGGTTCGAGAGGTACAGGTAAAACTTCTCTCGCTCGTATTTTTGCGAATGATTTGAAAATTTCCCCGAATGATATTTATGAGATAGACGCTGCTTCAAATCGCGGTATCGAAGATATTCGCGAACTTCGTGACGGAGTGCGTACTCTACCTTTTGATTCTAAATATAAGATTTATATCATAGACGAGGTTCATATGCTCTCGAAAGATGCTTGGGGAGCGCTCCTTAAAACCTTAGAAGAACCTCCAGCTCACGTTATCTTTATTCTCGCTACTACTGAGCTTCATAAGGTCCCCGATACGATTATCTCTCGTTGCCAAGTTTTTAATTTTAAAAAGCCTACTGATTTAATACTTAAAAATCATTTAGAAAATATTGCCAAAGAAGAAGGATTTACTTTAGAACCTAGCGCGAGTGAATTACTCGCTATGCTCGGAGACGGGTCTTTCCGGGATGCTTTAGGTATTTTAGATAAAGTTCTTAATTTTAGAGAAAAAGGAAATAAGAAAAATACTATAACCTTAAAAGAAATCGAAGAAATTACCGATTCTCCAAAGAGACTTATAGTGAACGATTTGCTTTCAAGTTTAGTTAATTCAGATTTAGATAAGAGTCTAACTATCATCAAAAAAGCAAGTGATGAGAATATTGATATGAGCTTATTCT
>DALYEI010000022.1:2997-4717 GCA_031972685.1 Minisyncoccota bacterium
TTTACAAAAAGTTAGACTTGCAGTCATAATTCGTTACGCTCCGAATCAAGTAGAAAATATGAAAGCAGATATCAACGAAGAAGATTTAGAATTCTTAAAAAATTTAGTTAAAGAAGATAAAAAAATAATTTTCCGCTCGAAAGCCTTAATCATTTTACTCGAAGCTTATGCAAATCTTTCAAAGTCTTTTATCTCATCTTTACCTCTCGAACTCGCTCTTATTAAGATACTAGGGGAAGAATAAGATTATTATATATTGACTTTATATATATTTTGTGCTATAAATTATTTGAATTTATATTTATAGCACATCAAATAAAATAATACATAAATGAATAAAGAATTGATAACTTCCGCAGCTCAATATTGGGCTAATTTTTTTAGTAACCCTAAATATTCAGATAAAATGAATGGAGGGTTAGATGGATTTGATTCTATTCTTGCGACCTTTTCAAGACTTTCGTTAAATGAAAGTATTCAAATCTTGCCTGAGCAAATTGAGAATTTTAAAAAATCTATTGAAGATTATCTTGAAAAAGAATTACTTAAAGAAAAAACTCCTATAATCTTAAGTACCGATTGGTACCCAGAGTTTCCATTAAGTAGTTTTTTGGTAGAAAACAATCTTCCTGGAACTTATTTTCCTAACAAAACGATTATGTTTATCTATAAAGATAGATATAGCGTTCAAAATTTGGGTAAAGAATTTTCATTTTACCCAAAATAAAAATACAAAAATCCTTTCCGTTAAAAGAAGGATTTTTTATTTATAATTATTATTTAAATTTTTTATAAAAAAAGTATATCACTAAAAATAGGGAATAAATAATAGCTCCGAGTACGGTAACTATTAATAAATTCGGACCTTCGGGGTCATCAATAAGAGTAAAACTTAGTCTAGATAGTATTAAAGATACTATTGCTAAAATTATTTTATTTCTAGTTTTCATAAATTTATCTCTTTTCTTTCTCTTCTTTTAGACGGAACTTAATTATTTTAGTTATTAGTGCTACAGGTAAATCTCCTTCATAAGGGAAACGAATGCAACCCTTAGAGTAGCTTAATTCTTTCTTCTTTAATTCTTCTTCGAAAGGTTTGATTCCTGAAGGGGAAGGGTAGAAACCTAAATGCCCCTTCATCGCAGCATAATGAATAAAGTTTTTACCGTTTATTTGTATTGTAGGCATTCCGTATTTAATACTTTCTACTCCTTTAGGGATTAATTTATTTGCTAAAATTCTAAATTCTTTTAATTTCGGCAAGAATTTCTTATCTGTAGCTTTTATGTATTCATTTATATTTTTGTAGGATTGCATGAATAAATTATAGCATTAAAATTAGCTTTTTTTACGCAAAAATTCTGTGCGCAGCATGATGCCCTTCATATCATCTACTCGGCATTCAATTATCTCTGTGTCGTCAGTCAAGCGAATATTTTTTATGACGGTTCCTTTTCTAATAGTTATCTTCGTACCTTTTACAGGTAAATCTTTTATGACTTGCACAGTATCGCCATAGGAAAGGAGAATTCCTTGAGAATCCACAACTTCATCTGTATTTTCTATTTCTAATTTATCTTTATTCATATTTAAATTATACTTTGCTAAAAAACAAAAGACAATTTATTGAAATATTCATTATTTCGTGATATATTAATAAATGTTTTATTGGGGTATCGTCTAATGGTAGGACAGAGGCCTTTGAAGCCTTTAATCGTGG
>DALYEI010000023.1:0-3876 GCA_031972685.1 Minisyncoccota bacterium
CTTAATTATGGAATACATTTATGGTTCTAAACATTAAAATGCAAATACTTTTATCAAGATATTTTCCATTTTCCCCCTTTTGGATTTCCCTTCTAACAGGATTATTATTCTTTAACAATATTTTAAAATACCATATATTAAACGATTTTAACGCCGGCTTACTTCATGCTTTAATTTGGATGAATATCTTTGCCTTTTTCCTTTTAAAATACAAAAGATATCAACTGAAAATCAGTAAGAAAGACTGGCAAGAAATTTGTGCTTTTCTTAAAAGAAAATTCCCGCAATATGATTTTAATGATGATTTTTACTGCACCGAAGTTTTTGACAGGAACAATAACTTTAAATACACTGAACTTTTTTTAAAGCTTGGTAGTGATTATCGAGTGGTATTAGAAGAATTTAAAATTGGTGAATTTAAATCATTTCATGAGATTTTAAAGATTTTTAAATAAATATTATATATAATATACAGAACTATGTATAGTAACGTGTAGTATTGTAATATATTGCAAAGTGTAGTAATGTTAGGTACATTATATAAAGATTATTTATGAAAACAATAGCAGTAACAGGAGATAAAGGTGGAGTAGGTAAATCTACTGTCGCTGGGTTGTTGGCGCAGTGGTTTGAATTCAAAAATTATACTGTAAATATTCTAGATGCTGACCCTAATAGAACTATTTATACATGGTTAGAAAAATGTAAAGGCAATAATTATGACTTTTGTAATACAAAAGAGCCAAATCTGTTGGTTATAGACACGGCTGGTACCGCTGGATCTAGCCTTATAAGGTATGTAAGAGAAGCAGACATTATTGTTGTTCCATTTCAACCACATATTGCTGATTTGGAAATTGTTATTGGATGGTTTTTATCAATTAATGAATCTTTACAAAAAAGAGTTGTTTTTATTCCTAATAGGAAAGAAGGAACTAATGAACAAAAAGAAGGCATATCACAAGTATCAAAAATTATAAAAGAACAAGGAAGAGGAATTTTATTAAATGGACTAAGTAATAGACCAGCGGTATACCCTACTTTGCTTAACTCTCTTTCAAAAAACTATTTTATTACATTAAAAGATAAAAAAGTATTTGATGAAATTAATAATGATTTTTCAGTTATACATGAATTATTATACGGTAAAAACTAGTGGAAATACTATCTGCAAAAAACAAGTCTCTAGAAAAATCTTCAAAAAAAATAGATTTATCCAGCAATGCTGAGAATATTAATAATAAAAAAAATTGTATTATTTCACTACGTATCAATACATTACTATACGATACTTTACATAATTATTTATTAGCTATGCATAATGTATCTGACTATACGTTTAGTTCTATATCAGATGTATTGAGGTATATTATAGTACAAATAGAAGAAAATGGATTTAGTACTGATCAAATAATTAACGATAAAGAAACAGATTACACAGAAATAATTGTTAGAGTTACCCACAAGCAAAAACAATTTTGGCAAGGTTTACCTAATAGAAATAGAAGAAAAATAATGGAAAAAGCAATTTTAGCATTTACAAAAAACAAATTATAACAATATTATACATTACGTTACATATAATTATTTTATCCCTTCTTTTTATTCTAAACTTAAGCTAGTAATCTTAGATACTTTTCCATAATCATTGCTAAAGTTTATTGGTCTTATTATATCATAATAATGTGTAATAATACACAAAGAGACTTATTACAACAGCTTTAATGCTTGTGATATTTCTGTTAAAAATCCTTTTATATTCGAAATAGTTATAGTTTTTCCCTTCGCTAACTACAACTAAAAATCTAGCTAATCTAACACTTTGACCTAAAAGATTAAAGTAATGATTATTCCTTTAACTCTAACCATAGACCTATTAGCGATTCATTGGCTAGAATTAAATTTCTTGCAATTGACCCGGGAGAGCAAGTAAAGTGAAATATACCTATTCATTATTCCCAACTAATTCTATACTTTCGCCTGCGTTTTTAATATTTTCTAACAAATCTGAAGATAGTATTGATAACACTTCTTCTCCAGAACAAGCCTTAAAGCTGATTAGCTTTTCTTTAATCTTCTCAGATGTTGCATATTCTTTATCATCAAAATCATCCCAATCTTGCCAACGTAAATGTCGTTCATATATTAAGTGAGCATATAATGGACTTTTATCACCTCGTATATATTTTGATAATACATTAACCATTTTTTCTTCACTTAAACCTAAATCAATAAAAGCTTCTATAGTGTCTAACTGTTTTATATTAGATGTTTCTAATCCAAGGCGCTCAACATTAACCACCTGTTCTGCTGGTTTTTTAATTAGGTCTTGCTGAAATAATGTTATTATACCTAAAGCCATACCTTCAGTTTTACCTATATACATTGCTTTTTCTATAGTCATTTGATCCGAAGAATTATTAGGCTCTTCAATTACCTGTTCTATTTTTACCTTTTTAGCAGGTTTCATATAACCCCTCCAATTTACTAGGTTTGGCTTGTTTACAACAAAAAGTATTCTTTTTTTTTCTATGATTTTCAATTTTTATTGTTAGAAACTAAAAATCATCTTAAATTATAAGTTCCATAATTAGTTGGACAACTTTTAAGATAAGGCAATTATTCCATGGTTGCCTTATTTTCTTACTAAATTCTCTTTAACTCGAACCATAAGTTTTTTGCTATTTCATAAATTGTATCCTTATAATTATTTTTTATCCATTGGAAACTTACCATTTTTAATTGAATTATTAACCCTCTGTGTGTATATTCTGGCTACTCCTCTGGGTTTAAACAACTTAGGGAAGACTAATAAAACCTAAAACTCAATTTCGATTTCTTCCTTATAATTATACCTTTCCTACTTGCCTATTCCTTTAAACTTCATTCCAAGTTCGTTAACAATTTTTTTATGTTACCTCTGTATCGTCTTGTTACCTCCTCTTGATGAACTATCAGCTTTGATTGTTTTGGCATCCTCATTAATAACGGGGACTAGCTTACCAAACCAGTCGCCAATCTAAAGTAGAATGATGACGTCAAGCTGCTGTATCCTTAAAGCAAACTGTCAGGTTTTTAACGTATCCTATCCTGCAACGGGATTCTTTCCCAAGGAAATTCATCCCATCGTATGTTTCCAAGTCCTCATATTCGAGTATTTTACCTTCAAAAGATATCTCATTTTCAAGACCCTGACGTGCCATATCGAATAAAGGTTCCGTTACCTGATTTCTATTGATAAAAACACGATCGGCTACAGGTCCGTTATTACCCGCCATAAAACGTGCTTTATTGAGCGATATAGTTTCTTTTGGTTGACCAAAAATGTCAAATTCTTTGATTATTTCCCCAATATTAGCCTTAAAGTATCTGTAGTCGTGCTTGCCACCCTTGTTTAAATCTTTTTTCATAAAACCTTCTGGTTAGTAGATTGCTGAATAATTCCCTTGAACTCTCGCCCTTGGTTTTCAATTGCCTTCCTTATTGTATCCCTGTAATTAGTTTCCACCCATTGCTTAACAAAAGAATTTGGAGCTTTTAGTGCGATAGTTTTAGCATCCTCGTTAATAACGGGAGTTAGCTTGCTAAACCAGTTGTTGTATATATGAATGCCATACGTTTTTATCAACTGGCGGCAAGCATCTCCCCATGCCCCTTGGTGCTGTAGGTCTACCGCACTTTTTTTCTGCATGTTGGTATGTTTATTGGTAAAATTATGGACATTTTTTACCACGTATTCTACACTTTCGATGTCCAACTCCGAATTGGAATAGATTGACCGGACCTGACTTAAAACGACCTCTTTCTCGTGCTTGTTTAAGTCAACTGTACTTCTGAGGTAAATTCTCATAGTATTACCGACAACCTTAAAATCCT
>DALYEI010000024.1:0-3767 GCA_031972685.1 Minisyncoccota bacterium
TTGAATGATGGTCTTCTACTTGCCACTTATAAACATGAAGATATGGAAGGTGGTGTTCAATTTGATTACTTGAAGAGTAGTAAGTATTTATTAGATAAGCACGAGCAAAAGAAACTTTTAGAACAAATATTAGCCACAGTTATTATAAAATAAGCAATATACTCATTTGAAAATCATCCCAAGTTCAGAGAAGGGTAGAATACTTATTTATAAATCAAAATAAAATCATTAAGACTAATTTTTACTAATAAATGATTCTTTAAAATTTTTGAAATCCAAACATCAAGTCCGCCTTCGATCAAACTTCGGCAGGGCACAGCCCGCAATTGACAAAATTCTAAAAAATGTTATTCTACTTGGAATAGTAGGGTTCTTTGATATTGGATTTGATTGGTTTTGTGTATTGCTCTCTAGGTGTCATTTATTGGTTTTTAGAGAGCAATAACGCAAAACAATTTAATAAAATAAAGCAATGCAAATAGTACAGTATTTAAATGAACATCCACTTGTTGGAGTAATGGTAGCAGCCTCCCTTTTTTTTAGGTTTTATCCTTGGGGTTATCGTTTTTGGTAAATGGTTTTGGGCTGATATAGGAACACTAAGCTCATTTTTTAAAAACGAAAAGTACTACGTTTTAAAAAATGTAGTGGGTAATTATCCAGACGAGAAGATTTATGTTTTTCAAAAAGTAAAGATTAAAAAGTATTCTGCTGTATATAGTAGAAAATTTTACTTAAAGAAAGATTCAAATTTTACAATGAGTGGCAGTGAAGATTTCAAAGAGGATGTTATTTTTAAAGTTGAAGAAATTGAAAAAAATCACAATAACAGAATTTCTTTACTTACAATATCATTACCTAAAATTGAATTTTCTTCAAACCTTCCAAAAGACAACCTTGTTTATAAATAGGTTGGCTCTAATCACTTTTCACTTCGGGGTAAAACTCGAAGTGATTTTTTATATCTCGTACCAGAAAACACTCTAAATTATTTAGCCTAAGACCTTATGTAAAAAATTCTATCAAATACGCCTTGATCTCTATAAAGATATGGAAAATTGAAAATTATTTATGGAGCCTCACTGAAGCGGGGCTTTTTTATTTACTCTCAAGAATATTAATTCGAACTTCATCCCAAGTTCAGAGAAGGGTAGAATACTTATTTATAAATCAAAATAAAATCATTAAGACTAATTTTACTAATAAATGATTCTTTAAAATTTCTGAAATCCACACCTCAAGCCCGCAATTGACAAAATGTTAAAATATGTTATTCTATTTGAAATAGTATGGTTCTTTGACGTTGTATTTGATTGGTTTTCAGAGAAGTTTTTGGCTTTTGTGAAAACTAATTAAATATATAAAATGAAAAATGAAAATGTAATTTTAACCTTCGATTTTAGCTTCCCCGGGAATCACATTCGAAGACCATTTGGTTCTAAATACCTTTTATGTCAAAACGAAAAAGGATTGTTTTTTGTGGCAAGTTCTTTTTGTAAAAAACATAAGGATTTGTTTGAAAAATTTAATGATTATATACTTAACCTATACAATGCAAAAGTTGTCGGTGGAGGTAGTATTTATTACTATGGAAAAGAAAAAGGTTTTGTGCTAACAGATTATAGTACAGAATACGGGCGTGCAAATCACGAGGAAACAAAAAAGTTGATTGAAAAAGATTTTCCTGGTATTCCTGTTACCATTGAAAAAAACTAAATTAAAACTAAGAAGGGCTGAGCACACAAGTGTTCAGCCTTTTATTATTTGTTGAACATCATCTCAAGTTCGGAGAAGGGTAGAATACTTATTTATAAATCAAAATAAAATCATTAAGACTAATTTTTACTAATAAATGATTCTTTAAAAGTTCTGGAATTTTAACCCGTCACTTTCAAGTGACTGGGTCCAAACTAGAAGCCCGCAGTTATTGCAAAAGAATTATTTTATTATTAAAATATATTTATGGGTTTAGAATTTGGAAATGCAAAATATTCGGAGAAAAAGCTTTGTGAACAATGTTCAGGTAAAAAAACTGTATTAACTACTTTTCAATTACCCCCAGAACGAATTTTTAATAATGGTAAATGGTTTGTAAGTAAAAACAAGAGAATTGTAAAAAAGTTATTACCTTGTCCTTCTTGTAAAGGAAAAGGTTTTGTATAATTTTTTTTGTAAGTATTTAAAATAAATTAAATTATTCAAACTTGCGAATTTTCGGTTTTTGATATATAATCATCCGTATGTTTAATATTCAAGCGAAAAAAAGAGATTTAAAAGTTAAATTAGAAAAGGATCAAATTCCAGCTGTTTTTTACGGCGCAAAGACTCCTAGTACACCTATTGAAATTTCAGTTAATGAATTTAAAAAAGTTTGGAGAGAAGCAGGGGAAACTGCAACTGTAAAATTATCTGTTGACGGTAGTAACGTAGACGTTTTGATCAGTGAAGTTCAATTAGACCCTATTAAAAATACTCCAACTCATGTAGACTTCTTAGTAGTTGATATGAATAAGAAAATATCAGTTGCGGTACCGATAGAATTTATTGGTGTATCTCCTGCTGTTAAAGCAGGGTTAGGAGTTTTGGTAAAAGTTTTATATGAAGTAGAAGTAGAAGCATTACCAAAAGATTTACCTCAAAAACTAGAAGTAGATATCGCTCCTTTAGTTGACCTAGATAGTAGTCTAAAGGCAAGTGATATAAAGCTTCCTTCTGGAGTATCCCTAATCACTAAAGATACTGAAATTCTAGCTGCTGTTGCTCCTCATAAAGAAGAAAAAGAAGCAGAACCTGTAGATTTATCTAAGATTGAAGTAGAAAAGAAAGGTAAGAAAGAAGAAGAAGCTGAAGCTCAATAAAGAAAAATTTTTAAAAATATGCTATAATAAAAACTATGACTAAGAAGATCATAGTTTTTATTTTTATATTGACTGGAATCTTATCTGTGTTTCCTAAGAAGCATGTTTTTGCTGTGGATTGTTTAGCTATTACTTCGGCTTCACCGCAATCCGATAAAGATATTTGTCGTAATGAATTAGCAAATATTGAAGCTGAGTTAGCTGATTTGCTTAAAAAGCAAGAAGCTCAAAAGAAAAATACGGGAACCCTAACCGGTGACGTGAATTATCTAAATAGTCAAATCAACGCTCTTAAAACTAAAATCAAAGGACGTGCTTTAGCTATAGCTCAACTCAAGATCTCTATTAAAGAAAAGAATTCTAAGATTGAAGATTTATCAGATAAGATTGAAAATCAATATGAATCTTTAGCTCAACTTATTAAAAATACTAATGACCTCGATAACGGTAATTTGGTTCATATTTTACTTTCTAATGAGAACCTTTCTGATTTTTATAGTGATGTCGAATCCTATTCTTCTTTAAAAGAAGCTATTAAGGTCTCAGTAGATGAAATCAAAGGAGTAAAGACTAACGTAGAAGAAGAGAAAAAAGAACTCGAAGTAAAACAAGATGCAGAAACCGATGCAAAGGCTGAGCTCGAAAGTGCTCAAAAGAAAACTGCTCAAGCGGAAGCTGAGAAGAAAAAATTACTTTCACTTTCAAAAGCGAAAGAGACAGAATATCAAAAGCTAGCTGCTGAGAAAAAAGCTAAGGCTGATAAAATTCGTAGAGCTTTATTCCAACTTGCGGGAACAAGTCAAAAGATTGATTTCGGTACTGCTTTGAAATATGCAAATGAAGCGAATAAATTAGTAAATATTGAACCTGCATTCTTGCTCGCTATCTTGCGTCAAGAAAGTAACCTCG
>DALYEI010000025.1:0-3321 GCA_031972685.1 Minisyncoccota bacterium
TACTTTCTTTTTTATTTCCTTTAATTAAAACTTCCGCTCAGGAACTACTCCCCGACAAGGTTGAAGTAGTTAAAGCGGAAGTATTAGAAGTTAAAGATAAAGAGAAAGAATTAATACCTACTTTTAATATAGAGAATAGGGTTCAAGAAGTTAAGGCTTTACTCTTAGAAGGAGAAAGTAAGGGTCGAGAAGTAGTTTTCAATAATGACTTTACTCCCCTTTCTCAAGGTGAAGTTTTTTATCTTAATCATACTACTGATAAAGATGGTCAAGAATACTTCGCAATGCTTGAACCTTATCGATTGAATGTAATTTATTTTTTCTTAGGATTATTTATTTTACTAACTATCCTAATAGGAGGAATTCAAGGTATTAGAGGTCTTATAAGCCTCGCTATTAGTTTAGTTTTGATAGTTTATGCATTAGTGCCTTTTATACTTGAAGGATACTCACCTGTCTTAGTTAGCATTTTAGTCTCATCAGTTATAATAATTTTAGGTTCTTATATTACTCATGGCTTTAATAAAACTACTACTTCGGCAGTTTTAGGAATGATACTGACTGTGATCATTACCGGAATACTTGCATACCTCGCAATTTATTTTGGAAAGTTTAGCGGGTACGAAACCGAAGAAGCTGTATTTTTAAATTTAAATTATTCCGGCAATATCGATCTAGTAGGAATTTTAATTGGAGGAATTATGATCGGACTTTTAGGGGTACTTTATGACGTAGCTATTAATCAAGCAATCTTCGTTAAAGAACTTCATTCTATCGCTCCTCACGTAGCTAAAGATAAAATTTTTAAACGTGCTTTTTATATGGGTCGTGAGCATATCGGAGCACTCGTAGATACTCTCGCTATCGCATACGTTGGAGCTTCGCTTCCTCTACTTTTACTCTTTTCAAATACAACTAATATTCCCTTAACTTTAAATCGAGAAATCTTTGCAGTTGAAATAATTCGCATACTTATCGGTAGTATAGGACTTATTCTCGCCGTTCCAATAACTACTTTTATAGCGACTTTTATGCTTGTAAAAGAAAAAGAAAATCTTGATGAAGAAAACAAGAAACTAGAAGAAGAAAAATTAGAGCATTATAAACATAGTCATTAATAATAAACAAAATAAAAAAGCGCAACTTATGATTAATTTCACAAGTCACGCTTCAAAGGTTCTATGTTTCTTTCCAAGTTTTGCTTAAATTTTTTAAATTTTCATCAATATTTTCTAAAGATTCTTTAAAGAAATTAAATTTTTCTAGAATTAATTCCTTGTTTTCATTAAAATCTTTTTTCAAACAAATCAATCGGTCTAAAAGATTATAAAAAGAATATCTTTTTCTTGATGCCACTAAACATACATCATAATTGTTGTTTAATGAAATTAATTGCTGTTCTATCTTAGAAATTAATTTCTGGATTTTACAAATTTTTACTTCTTTAATTTTATCAAAAATAAGATGAATTGTAAGCATTAAACCCACAAATCCAAGTATACAAACTTCTGTTAACATTTGTTAATTTTTTATACGTTGAAAAATCAAATTTCAAAAGAAAGTATATAACCATTTATTCGTTTTGTCAATAAATATTAATCGCAACTGGTCGAGATAGTATAGCCTTTGGATTTAGCTTCGGCTTCGGAAGCAAAATAAATACGATTTTCTTCTTTAATACTCTTCCCTGCTGAGCAACCGAAAGGGTAATATTTCTTACCCCTTTTAGAAGCAAAATATTCCCTACCTTTTAAATCTATACCTTCATAAACAGGGCTATTCCCTAAAGATTCTCCTCTGTTTTGAGGTTCATTAAAGCCTTGATTTAGAGACTTTCCGGCTAAAGCTGGTAAAACCTCATTTTGCCCTAAAAAGCCCTGATTTTGGCTATTTTTAGACATTCTACCTAGTGTAAATGATATTAAAGCGACGAAAATTAAGATAAAAACTATCAATATATCTTTACCTTTTTCATTTTGTAAAAAATGCTTGATTTTTTGCATAATATAGTATATAGTTATTACACATTAATTTTAACATTAAATTTAAGAAAACAATATGGCACATAGAAAAGCCGGCGGTACCGCCAAAAACTTAAGAGATTCGCAACCAAAGTACTTAGGTACTAAACTTGCTGATGGACAAAAAGCAAAAGCTGGAGATATTATCGTTCGTCAAAGAGGAACTGTTATCTTGGCTGGAAATAACGTAGGTCTTGGTAAAGATCATACATTATTTGCTCTAAAGCCTGGAACTGTAAAATTCGGTTCTAAAAGAAAAGTTTCTTTTGATGGTAAAACAGTAGTAAAGAAAGTAGCTCACGTTAAATAATACAAATTTAAAAACCTCCTTTTTACGGGAGGTTTTTAAATTTATTTAGTAGCGCTAATATCTATACTTAAGAAAGATTTTTTACCTTTGATTTCTATCGGGACTTTAACTTCGCCTAATTCTTTGAGAGGTTTATCTAGAATAATTAAATCTTCTTTGATATCTATATGATGTTCGTTTTTAAGAGCTAAGATTATTTCCTTTTTATGAAAACTTGAAAATAGATGACCTTTTTCGTTTGCTTTTCCTGTTAGGTGAATCACCTTCCCTTCTAGTTCTTTTAAGTTTCGTAATAGTAAGTTTTCTTCGATCTCACGCTCAACTATTATAGACTTTTGCTTCAACTCTAAGTTCTTGATTGCTTGAGGTGTAGCTACTATTGCGAGTTTGTTAGGTAATAGGAAATTACTTGCATATCCATCATTAACGACTTTAACTTCGTTTCTCTTACCAACACGAGGCACATCTTTTAAAAATATAACTTTCATTTTTATTTCCAATTATTTAATACTTCTAATGCTTTATTCATTTGCAAATCAATTTTCTCATCATCACCTCTTTTAATTTCTATATCAGGAGTTAATCCTTTTTTAGAAATAGAAATTCCAGAAGGAGTGAGCCATTTTGCAATAGTTACTTTCAAACTAGTATCACTACCAATATCAACAACTTCTTGAACTGAGCCTTTACCATAACTTTGAGTACCTAGTAATTTTGCTTTGTTGTGATCACGTAATGCTCCAGCTAAAATTTCAGAAGCTGATGCGCTACCTCCATCAATTAAAATTACTAATTTGAGATTATCGTTAAATACATCATAACCGTGACTTTGATAAATCTTTTGCTCTTTACCTTCTCCGTAGTCTTCAATCAAAACGGTTTTGCCTGAAGCCAAAAACCAAGAAGCCATATCAACTGCGCTTTCGAGATATCCACCAGGGTTACCACGAAGATCTATGATTAATTTATCAGTATTAGCTTCAGAGAATT
>DALYEI010000026.1:0-3116 GCA_031972685.1 Minisyncoccota bacterium
AAGGTATAGAAATCGGTAAAGCTGAAGGTAAAGCTGAAGAAAAAATTGCAATTGCCGTTAAAATGTTAAGTAAAGGCAAGGATATTGAAGAAATCATGGATTTTACGGGCCTATCTAGAAAAGAAATTGAAAACTTAGAATCTAAAACTAAATCTTAATGATTATGAAAGATTCTCTTATTCCAAAAACCCAAATAAAAGTCTATTCTTTTGCTTTCTCAATTGATACTAGTTTTGGAATAGTTTTTCTGAGAATATAGTTTAAAAAAAATGGATGTTATTTTGGGATCCCAAAAACATGTGTTTTTGATACTGCTAAGTTGGTGCGGGGTCAGCATAATAATACTATTATTTGTTGAGAAATATCCCAATATATGCTATTTCTAGCGTAGAATTTTTAGTTTCATGAGATACCTTATTAAGCCTACTAAATATATAAGCAGTAACCTTGAAAGTCCCATCGAGGAGATTCCATAAAATAATGTGTGTGAGATTAATATTTAGTAAGTGCTGTAAGCACTAATACAATTACCCTACAAGTGTATAAGTAGTCGTATGAAAATTATAAAAATTGATAAAATCAATAATTGCCGCACCTTTGTAGATTTTTCCTGGCCTTCTTCTCTACAACCTTTTGCAGATTATAACTTGATTTATGGATGGAATGGCACAGGAAAAACAACCATCGCTGACATTTTTAGAGATATTGAACAAAATAAAAAATCATTTTCTGGGAATTTTGAAATCACACTCGAGAAAGAAGGAGTTAAAGTAGTAATAAAAAGTGATACACTTGGCTCTGCTAACACGTATTTATCAGACGAATTACAAATTCGTGTATTTAACCGTACTTATATAGAAGAGAACATTTTTGTAACAAATAATAGTCCAATAAAGCCCATTTTTTTCTTAGGTAAAGAAAATGTGGGAAAGCAAAAGCTTGTAGAAAAAAAAACTATTGAGTGTAAAGAGGCGGAAAAGAATCTTGATACACTCAACAGAGGAAAAAATACAAATAATATTCAATTAGAAAAGCTTAAGACTACAGGAGCAAAAGCAGTAAAAGATGCCTTAATTGCAACTTCCGATCCTCACTACAGTAATTACAATAAAAACTCTTTTAGTAAAAAAATAAAAGAAATGATAGAAAGTAATAAAAGCTCCGATGCTTATACTCAAAAGGATGATGAACTTACTGCGCTTAGACAACGCTTTGATAGTTTTCCTAAAGAAACCTTGTCTATACCAACTATTACTTTGCCAGATTTAGATTTTTTATATAAATCCACAATTTCTTACTTAGAGAAAACCGTTGTTACAGCTGCAATTGACTCGCTAAAGGATAACGAAATACTTTCAACATGGGTAAAGCAAGGCTTGAATATTCATCAAGATAAAGGTTATACAAATTGCCAATTCTGTGATCAACCTTTACCAAAAGCTCGTATCGAGAGGATCAAAGATCATTTCAACAATGAATACAACCGTATGATTGCAGAGATTACAGCACTGATTGAGAAAATTAACAATTATATAAGAGAGTTGGATATTACCTTTCCAGATAAAGTAACTATATGTGATCATCTTAATAATAGCTATGTAACCGCATGCTCAGATCTAAGAGTTCTAGTTGAAACATATTCGGACTTTCTTTCAATATTACGCAAGAGCTTGCAGCAAAAGAACTCAAAACCATTTCAATCTTTTACCTTTAATGAGCGTGTACCAGAAAGCGGCACCGCTAAATTGAAAGCATATATAAATATTTTGAAGGAGCATAATGAATACTGTCAAAACCACAGTAAATTTGCTCAACAAGCAATAAAAACATACGAAGAATCAATTATAGCTGGTTACCTTGAGGAATACAAAAAGCTTGAGCAAGAAATCAAAGAAGCAGAAGCTTCAATATTAAAAACTACTGAAAATATAAAAAAACTAACAGAAGAAATTGAAAACTTCGAAAGTGAAATCAAAGAACACCACAAAGCTGCCGAACAGATAAATACAGATCTTCTATCTTACCTTGGTCATGACGAACTAAAATTTATACCTCAGGACAACGGTTATGTAATACACCGTTTTAAAAAACCAACATCAATTAAAGAGCTGAGCGAAGGTGAAAAAACTGCAATTGCTCTTCTCTATTTCCTTAAAACGCTAGAAGATAAAAGTTTTATGAGTAAGGGTATTGTCGTGATTGATGACCCAGTATGCAGCATGGACGATAGATCATTATTTCATGCGGGTGCATATATAAAAGAAAAAACTAAAGATGCTAAACAGTTATTTATCCTTACACATAACTTTACGTTCTTTCGTCAGGTAAGGAGGTATTATAAAGATTTAGATAAGAAAAAGATAAGTTTTTACCAAACCCAATGCATAAAGAGTTCAACTGGACGTATTAGTAATATTAAAGAATTAGACAAGTTATTAGTAGATTACGAATCTGAATACCATTATCTATTTCAAATAATTTACAATACTGCAGAGCAGGAAGATTCAGTAGATCTTGCAAATTTCTATCACGTACCAAACGTTGCCCGCAGAGTGTTAGAATCATTTCTTGCATTTAAAAACCCTCATCATTGTCAAAACCTACTCAGAAATTCGCTAACAAGAGACAAATTCGACTTAGTTAAGAAGCACCGAATCTTAAGGTTTATTAATGCTCACTCTCATAAAGATAACATTGGAGCCCCAGAGCATGATGCAAGCATTTTATCAGAAACTAAGGAAGTAATGATAGATATACTAAATCTAATAAAAGCATTAGATAAAGATCATTTTGAGGGAATGGAACAATGTATAAAGAAGGTAAATCAATCTCGCTCATGAAACAAACATACACAGACCTCTAAAACTATCCATTAAATCGGGAAGTAGTCTCTTGTGTCTATTATATATTGATTTGCGATTTATTACACAGCTTTTTTAAGCATTTTCGAAGTGTCTACAATATTATAAATTCGTAGACACACGATAAAAGAATATTTATCCCTCTATTAATTGACTTTTTATTGTACTAATCTTTTAGTAGTAAATTTATTACAGTTCTATTTTTAATATTATTAAATAATATATAAGTTAATTATAAATATCAAATATACTTGA
>DALYEI010000027.1:0-2702 GCA_031972685.1 Minisyncoccota bacterium
TTGCTTGGTCTATATTCATCTAGGTTGTCCGTATTTGGATTTTGTGTATTATCTTCATTTAGTAAAACCTTAGGATTAATATCTATGCCTTTAAGTTTTGCTAACGCTGTGACTCTTAATAAATATTTATCAAGTCTTTCCCCAAATAATCCTTTTTTAGGGTTTCCTGCTTCTCCTAATTTTTCTTTTACTTTTTCTATATAATCGGTAAGACTATTTTCGTGATTTTTTAAATATCCTTTAACTGTTTCACCTGCGATTTCTGATTTAATATCCCCATATATCTTTTCGTCCAATAATTTTAAATTCTTTTGATAATCTAAGTATATTGATTTAACTTCTTTATTTGATAAAAAGTTTTCGTTCTTAAATATATTTTTACCGTATTTTTCTTTTAAGATTTTTTCTATATTTTTATCTTCTAATGTATCTTTTGTAAACTCTGCTTCTTGTTTGCTGATATTAAGTTTAGGATTGAGAGATTCTTTCCACTCATAAAAATTATATTTTTCTTTGAGTGTATCTGTAAAATCCCCTTCTTTGACTACGTCTTTGTATAGATTAGTTGCTTCTTCGATAGTGAATTTAGGATTATTGCGAACGAAATCCATAAAGTCTTCGTCGTTACTACTTGCTTCTAGAGCTTTTTTATAAAATTCTCTTAGGGATTCAGCAACTCTAACTTCTTCGTCGCTCATATTTATTTTTTCCGTAGCAAAGAAATCTCGTAAATTATTACCTTTTAAGTTTTCCCAATCTGATGAAGTTTTTATATTTTCAAAATTATAATTTGTATTTATTTTTTCCGGAGCTACTATTTCGTCATTTGATAAATCGTCAGGAGTATTTGTCTGATTGTTTAAATGACTATTTTCTAAATATTCACGTGAATCATCTTCCCAAACAGAGTAAGAATTTGATAATTGTTCTTCGTATCCAGGTTTTCTTTCTGGAGCAACGATTCCAGAGTTTTCATCATACGCTTTTTTTATATCAGCGTAGGTTTTCCTTAGTTTTGCTTCTTCATAACTCTCTAAATCTTTTTCTAAGGTATCTCCTTCATGATGAACATCTTTAACTATTCCTGCTTTGTCTATTTCATACGCAATTAATTTACCGTCCTTATCAACGTCTAATTTTAGGCTAATATTATCTACTGCTTCTTTGTTATAACGAATTTCGTGACCTTCTGTATCCATTCGGCCTAATTTGATAGCTAGTTTTCTTAGATAGTTTGCCATATAGCGATCATCACCTACTTTTTCTAAATCTAATCCTTGATATTTAGCTAATTTTTGCGCTAATTCGTCGTCTGATCTTATTAAACTACGATAAACATAAGTTTCCCCTACGTTTTTTTGACTATCAATAAATGATTCTGGTTTTAGATTTTTAACGTCAATTTTATCTCCAGTTTTATATTCTGTAGGTTGTTCTGTATTTTTTATAGTTTTTTGATTTGAATTATCATTTTGTCCTTCAGTTTTATTATCTGTCTTTGCTTCCGATTCTCCATTGTTATTATCTTGCCCTTCTTTTTTGCTATCTATTGCTTCTGATTTTCCATTATTGTCTTCTTGCTCACTTACTTCTTCATTCTTTAAATCTTCTGCATTACCAGATTGATTTTGAGCGATAGATTCAGTTGCTTTTTTGCCTTGACCAAAGTTTTTAATTTTATTTATAGCCTTACTCCAAAAACTTTGTTCTTCTTGTTTTGGAATTTCATCTACGGAAACAGTATCTGTTTTTTCTGGTATATCTTTTGTTTCAACTTCTGTTTTAATTTCTGGAGCTTTATTATTTTCAATATGATGTTGATGTGCTCCGATTTCGTATGAAGCGTATCCAACTCCGGCTGTTACCCCTGTATTCAAAAGACTCTTTATTCTAGAGTTAACTCGCATACCTTTTTCAACCGCCTTTTGCTCTTTTTCAAATCTTTCTAATTCACCAATTACGTAATTTATATCAAAATTACCTGGGGTTGTACTTATTTTTTTGATTTCTTCGTCTAATTTTTTTAATCTTTCTTGAGATTTAGGTATATTTTTATCAAAATAATAATTTATTAATTCTCGAGCCGCTATACCTCCTCCCGCTGCGATAGCCATCAGCGGACCAGCAAGAAGAAGTGAAGTTCCAACAGAAGTAGCAGCTACTAAATTTTTAACATTCAATATTTTTTGAATTAGTTTCTTGTCTTTTTCTTCCTCTTCTGTTTTTTCTTTTTTAAATCCACTTAATATTTCTTTAACCTTATTGCTTGCTAAAGCTGTATTTATTAGAGTACTTATTCCCGTCGCCCATCCTACTCGAGTAGCTAGTCTTGTTAAATCTCCAGTCATCAAAGGTCCAACACCAGTTATAATGGTAGCTAAAGCAACTTTTCCAGAACGCGCCTCGATACTTTGTTCAATTTTATTTCCTTTATCATCTATACCTAACCACCAGTTTTCTGTTTTCTTTAAGAATTTTTTGAATTTACCAGCTTTTTCTTGTTGTTCCTTGTATGATTTTTCTGATTCTGCTAAAAATATTTCTCGAGTTATATCGATTTTTTCTGCATCTGTTAATTCTCTTCCTTCTGCTTCTTCCTTTTGTTTAATTTCTTGCTCGATAAGTTCACGAGTTTTTTCTATACTTAATTTAGGTTTTTCGTTTTTTTCATTTTTTAAATTAATTGGTTTTAAAAATTCTTC
>DALYEI010000028.1:0-2381 GCA_031972685.1 Minisyncoccota bacterium
TATAACCAATTTAAAATAATGTTTTTCGGTATTGTAAAATCTTTATTGTCCATGGTAAAACAGTCCTGTTTAATTAGCGAAACTATTATTTATAGAGAAGAGGGGATTTTACAGGTATGCTATTAACCATATATCTTATATCCCCGAGCAAAACGAATTTTTGTGATTTTACCGAGATTAATGTTAAAATCCAAGTCGTTTTTACACAAAATAAATTTGTGACCCCCTCTGTGACTGTTAAAAGAACCCCAGGCGCATATAAGTGTAATTCCGTCAAATAGATTATTCTGACGATAAAGATGATAATATCTGTTAAGTTTCCTAAATTTTAGCACCGGCATTAATTAGCTTCTTAAAAATTCTATGTAAATATTTCAAAACTTTTTCTCTGATTGTATTGATTTTTAGCAGTTTTGGTACAGGGCAGCTTAAACGTAAATATTTAATCTTCAAAAAACTTGATGAGTACTGCATTGAATTTGTCTCTATCAAGATTAACGTTTTTAGAAAAGAAGAGGCCGCCTTTTTTCCAGGAGGCAATTACTTTACCGTTTGTTAAGGTAATAAGCTTTTCTTCATTATTGCTATTATAGCCGCCAGTAATAGCGTCATGGACTAGTTTTTCAATGGTATTACTACCTGCACCGTTTTTAATTTCTTCGGCAATTTCTATTAAAGCCTGTATATAAGGAAGCCCTTTTTTGCTTAGAGAGTAAATAGTAACCGCGGCTCTTGATGATACTTTAGCCATATTCCCGACGGCATTCCAAACTTCCTCGGGCACTTTGGCAAAACTTAAGAAGTTATGCAATTTAGCTTTGGAACAATTTAAGCTTTGGCTAAGCTCGGAAATAGTTAAAACATTACCCTTTATTAATCCGGAATAGCTCATTCCTTTACTATAATCGGATAAGCTAAGTTTTTGGTTTTCTTTAATTTGGGCAATAGCGGCTCTTGCATCGGTTAAGGGTTTGATAATTGCGATTAACGGAATATCTGCTTCAAGACAAGCTTTCCATCTCCGGCTACCGGTAATGACTTCATATTTATAATCTTTGTTCTGACTAGGTCTGGCTAAAATAGGTTCTATTTGTCCATTTTTTTTGATATCTTCAGCTAAGCTATGTAAATCACCGAATTCAAAACCCGATCTATCGGCTAACGGCCATCTAGTGCATTCACGAGGGTTAACAGTTATTACTTCCATAATTTTCCTCTAAGTTCTGCATTGGCTTTATAGGGTATATTATACACGTGTTTTTTAAGAGAAAAAATCGAAAGAAAAAAAACAAATAAAAATAATATAATAAAATATAAATAACGATAAAAAAACAACAATAAAAAATAAAGAATATATAAATCAAAAAAATTATTTTTTAGAAAAATATTGATTAAGTTTATTTTATTAACATTAAAGAAAAATATATTAAAAATATGTTTAAGGAAAAATAGAGAAATGGAATTTTAAAAAAATTACAGCTGTGATTTTAAACGGATTAAAATCCGAGAATGTAAGAGATAGATTTATAGTTGAATTCGAGTCGGTTTATTCTTAACTAAGCGGTATCCTTTTTCATTAACTCTTGTCCTAAAGTACGCCATTTGTTAGTTAGGGTAGGCTCGTCTTGCATTCTGTTTTTTGCCTCTAGTAACATACCGTATAAGGTAGCAGGATCGTGGGGGTGAAAATGATCAAGTTCTGCCTTAACAAATAACCCACCCAGCATAATCTTTTTACGGGCATCTGCTTTACGTTCCTGTTGTGACTGAATTTTCGATTGCATATTAAAATAAAACCTTTTTCTAATTAATCTTTTTAGTTCTCTTAAGATTTTGCTATTTGGATTTACTGGGAAGTTTCGGTCTTTTGCCGAGTTCTTTAAATTCCTTTAAAATAGGGTGGTCTTTATTATCAGGATTTAAAGCAAAAACAATGAAGCCGCTAAGCAGATTATTATCAATTGAAATAGCATTAAAACGGGTAATGATATCAAGTAATTCCTTATTACGTTGTTTTACGAGTTCCTTTATTCTTAGTTCTGTTTGATTAATTTTTTCAAGTATTGAAGTTTTTTTAGTAGCCATAAATCTAGTCTGTTTTTTTAAGTAGTATTAGTTTGATATTATAGACTATATGTTAACTATAATCAACCATTACCATATATTAAAGCCTAGCCTTAAGTGCTTTTATATTATTTATATCACAACATAGGAAAATATATAGCTATTGCAAAAAGAATATAACCCTCAATCTCCCTTATTAGTGTAAAGGGGGTGGCATGAGGGGCTTTGCCCCTAAGACCCCTATATGAGAGATAAATATTGAACAAGGAAAGTAACAAGTGTATAGTCAGTTTCATTTAGTTTAGCTAAATGCGCAC
>DALYEI010000029.1:0-2002 GCA_031972685.1 Minisyncoccota bacterium
CTCCTTCTTTTTCTAATAAGTCTCTCGGTATATCATTTAAAAATTCACTTGGTGCATTTATTTGTCTTGATCCGAAAATCGTTCGGAAATTTGCAAACGATAAGAAAAGCTTTTTCTCCGCACGAGTGAGAGCTACGTAAAAAAGTCTTCTCTCTTCTTCACTGTCTTCTTTTTTCTCGCCTAATCTTTCGTGAGGGAAAAGCCCGTCTTCAAGTCCGGTGATAAATACGTATTTAAATTCTAATCCTTTTGAAGCATGCACCGTCATCAACCGGACCCCTTGTTTTTCTTTTTTCTTTTCTTCGTTAATCATAATCGAATCTTGATCACTTGCAAGTGATGCGTCCTCGAGCAATTTCTCTACTCCTTCCCCGTTTGTAAGTTCGTCGTATTTTAGAGCGAGGGTTGCGAGTTCTTTTATGTTTTCTAATCTTTCTTGTTCCTCGTCTCCGCCTTCTAATAATTCTCTCTCTATTCCTGAAATCTTAACTGTGTATTTTATAACTTCTGAAACCTTTTCTGTAGTAATTTTTTCTTTTATCTTTTCTAAAATTTCATAAAAGTTATTTATTTTAATTTGAGTTTTTATAGGTAAACTTTCTTTTTCTCCTGCGAAAAGTTTTGCAAGTGTTGCTTTACCTATTCCCCTCGCTGGGAAATTAATAATTCTTTTTATATCGGACAAACTATCTTTATTCAGAGCCGCTCTTAAATAAGATAAAGTGTCCTTTATCTCCCTTCTTTCGAAGAACTTAATACCGAGCACTTGATAAGGAATTCTATATTTCAAAAGCTTCTCTTCGAGTGCTCGAGATTGGAAATTCGCCCTGTATAATATAGCTATATTTGAAAAGTCATTTTTTATATTTTTTTGGAATAAATTTTTATGATGGTCTGGTTGAGCTTGCGACCCGAGGACCTCAGAAAAATTTGATTCTAAAAAAATATCATTATCAACTAATTCTAAAATCTTATTTGCGACAAATTCTGCTTCGTCGTTTTCGTCGAGCGCTTCGTAGAAACTTATACTTTCCCCTTTTTCATTTTTAGTAAAAAGATTTTTCTCTGGACGATATTGATTCTTCTTTATGATTTCATTTGCAGCTTCTAAAATATTTTGCGTTGAACGATAATTCTCTTCGAGTAAAACTATTTTTGCATTTTTATAATCCTTTTCAAAATTTAAAATATTTTTTAAATTAGCTCCTCGCCAAGAATAAATATTCTGATCCGCATCTCCCACTACGCAAATATTTTTATGTCCTTCGGCGAGAAGTTTGCTCATCATGTATTGAGTTTCATTCGTATCTTGGTACTCGTCGATATGAATATATTTGAATCGGTCTTGATAGATTTTCCTTATGTTTTCGTTTTCTTTGAGTAGTAGAGTTGCTTTCATCAGTAAATCATCAAAATCTAAAGAGTTCTCCTTTCCCTTTTTCTTTTCATATAATTCCCAAACCTTCCCCGCAACTGTATTTAAATATTCATTAAAATTTTCTGCTTTTTGTTTAAATTCTTCGATTTTAGTAAATTTTCCTTTCTCTCTTGAGATTATGCCTTTGATTTTTTTAGGTTCGTATTCTTTCGGATCTAGATTGAGCTCTTTTAAAGATTCTTTGATTAGAGATATCGCATCGCTCTCATCTAAAATAGTAAAATACTTCGTAAGTCCTAGTAATTTTGCATTTTCTTTGATTATATATACTCCGAGCGAGTGAAAAGTAGCGATAAAAGGTATGCTGTTTTGACCTTTAGCATTCTTTTCTATTTCTCGAGTTATTCTGTCTTTCATTTCTTTCGCAGCTTTATTCGTGAAAGTTACTGCTAGGATATTACTAGGCTCTGTTCCTTCTTTGATTAGGTTTACTATTCGGTGCGTTATAGTTTTAGTTTTTCCTGCTCCTGCGCCAGCTATTATTAGCAAGGGTCCGTCTTTGTGTAAAGCGGCTTCTTTTTGCATAGGATTTAGTCCTTCTAAATGTTGCATTATTTAATATTA
>DALYEI010000030.1:0-1941 GCA_031972685.1 Minisyncoccota bacterium
GTAGAACTAATATGGATGAATTCGCTATGGGCTCTTCGACTGAAACTAGTGCTTATGGTATTACTCGTAACCCTATTGATAGTAGCCTTGTACCTGGAGGTTCGAGTGGAGGTTCAGCCAGCGCCTTAGGAGCTGATATGGCTCTTATATCCTTAGGAACTGAGACTTGCGGATCGGTCCGGGAACCAGCAGCGTTTTGTAATCTTGTAGGGCTTAAACCTACTTATGGAGCAGTTTCTCGTCACGGTATTATTGCTATGGGAAATTCGCTTGATCAAGTTTCTCCTTTTGGTAAAAACGTACGTGATGCAGAGATAGTTTTCAATTCTCTTTCTAAATATGATAAAGAAGATAACACTTCGATTTTAGAAAATGAAAGAGTTTCAAAAATTAAAAATGAAAATAAAAAGAAAATCGGTATTCCTTGGCATTTATTTGAAAATGGTGTTGAAGATTCTATAATGGCTAATTTCAAAGAAAGTGTAGAAAAATTAAAAAATGCTGGTTATGAAATAGTTGATATTAATTTACCTTATTCTAAATATTCTCTCGCTGTTTATTATATAATTATGCCGGCGGAAGTTTCTACTAATTTGTCTCGTTTTGATGGAGTTAGATATGGTACTCGCAAAGAAGGTGAAAATATTTGGGAAAGTTTCAAAAAAAGTCGTTCATACGGTTTCGGAGTAGAAGCTCGCAGAAGAATCATTTTAGGTACTTATGTACTTTCTCATGGATATTATGATGCTTATTATAATAAGGCTTGGAAAATCCGTAGAGCAATTATGAAAGAAGTAAATGATGCTTTTAATCAAGTTGGTTTTATTATGACTCCGACTGTACCAGTACTTCCTTTTAAATTAGGGGAGAAAATGAATGATCCTTTAGCTATGTATTTGTGTGATTTATTTTCGGCTCCAGCAAACTTAACAGGTACTCCGAGTATTGCTATACCTTCAGGTAAGAATGAAAAAGGTTTACCTTTTTCTGTGCAATTTACAGCCCCACATTTTTCAGAAGAAAATTTATTTGAAATTGGCAAAGAATTTGAAAAATTGAATTAAATTTGTGATATCCAGTAGTGAGTTTTGTTAAATCTACTACTGAATGATATAATTTTATTATGGATCTTACTAGTCTTTTTAATCAAAAAGTAGCAGAAGGAGGAACTGTTTTATTTGAGCCAAAATATATTAATGTAGAATATGTTTTTTATCAAATTTATTTGTTTTTAAATAAATACTTTGGAGTCGGAGCAGAAAGAGTAGTAGGGGAAGACGGTACTGTAGCGAGTAGTTTTGCTGATACTGCGAATAACGTTAGCCAAGTTGGCGAATTTTTAAAAATGATACTTTATATATTTATACTTTTTGCTTTTACAATGATTTGCTATATGTTTGTGCGTATTTTAGAAATACGTAAAAGAGAGCACGATTATATGCATCACGAAACTCACGAGTATTATCATAAACGTGCACATGCTGAGCATAAAGTAGAAGAAGTATATAAATCTAAAAATCCGCGTTGGCAAGCTGTAGTAGAATATATGAACTCTCATAATGAAGGAGATTTTAAGCTTGCTATTTTAGAAGCTGACTCTATGCTTGATTCTTTATTAGATACTTTAAATTTACCTGGTGAAACTTTGGGGGAAAAGTTAAAATCAGCGGATCCTGATAAATTTCCTAAATTAAATAATATTTGGGAAGCTCATAATATTCGTAATAAAATCGCTCATGAAGGTTCAGATTTTATAATATCTTCTCATGAAGCTAAAAGGGTTATCGGCATCTACGAGCAAGTCTTTAGAGATTATAATTTTATTTAACTTGTTTTTTTACTCAATATAGTGTATTATATATTTAACTAATTTCTATTAGTTTTGTTATAGCGGGGTAGAGAAAAGGTATCTCGTAAGGCTCATAACCTTAAGATAGCCGT
>DALYEI010000031.1:0-1865 GCA_031972685.1 Minisyncoccota bacterium
CAGCCGAATTTGTGTTTTTTGCAAGCGAAGCGATCAATACAAAAAAGCTCAAATTCGCTTCGCGGATGTTTTCGGAGAAAACACAAGAAGACGAATAAGAAATAGGTGGCCTTTGAAGCCCAAAGACTTAGTAACTTGTGACCGAGTCCCTGTCCCCCAGTCAGCAAGAGCACGCTCGAGATACGTCAGGACTATGTTTATTGAGGTTTGTATAGAGCGAGATTTGTTAAGTGCTATATAATTAGAATATTATTTAAAAAAAATACAAACGTGAATGCAAAAACAAAACGCGGTAAAATACCCTCTATCAAGATAGACAAGGAATTTCTGGAAAAATTCGGTTCAGTTCTCGAGTCAGAGGTTAAAGAACGAAAAATTCTAGCAGATAAAAAAAACGAAGCGGAAATTCTAGTTAAACGAAAAGAAATAAACAGCAGGACGTATTATAAAACCGTCGAAGACAAGCTCGCTGCAATTCAAGAAATGAAAGAAAGCGTTCTTCGTTATGGAAACCCCCGTGTCAACGTTCAGTATAGTATCGATGCTAAAGATGAAGACTTAACTTTTCCTTCTATTCAAGATTTTATTGATACAAAGTTTTTTCCCGAAAAAATAAATAGTTTTTCAGCTAGAGTGTCTCATTATGGAAATACAGAATACGTAGATGTAAGTGTTCGCATGTCGCAACGTTGGTATGGCATTACAGCTGAATATAATCTTTCTTCCGTTGATAGTGGGAGATTGTTAAAAATTGAAGATGAACTTAAAAAAACATTTCGTGATAGTGTTACAGAATATAAATCTGTTTTATATCCAATTGTAAATCAGCCGTTTCTTATTATTAAATTGGTATCTTTTTTATTCTCACTTGCTGTTGCGTATTTAATTTATCATTTTTCTTCAAAGGAACTTAAAATGAATATTGGGATTTTATCATTAATATGGATTATTTTCATTGCCATTTATGATTTCTGTGCAAGAAGTATAAAATCGCTATATCCATATTTTAATTATTCCATTACTCCAAATAAATCATTTAAAAAGTATATGGGTATTGCTATTGTAGCTTTAATCTATTCAATATCTTTTACTGCTATATACGATTTAATCAAGACTCTAATTAGATAATTTTACGCGCTCGAGATACGCCGTTTTGTTGTAATAAAAATAGAGCGAGAAAACTTTACAAGGTAATGAACAAAACACAAGAAAACGAAAATTGTAAATTAACATACTTCTACTAAACCAGTGAAACCACTCCGTCCCCAAAAAGAATACTTGGAAAGCCTCCCAAAAAAACGCTCTGGTGTGGGTGTACTTTTTTTCGATGAATTGAAAAATGTTCTAATCGTGAAAGCAAATTACAAGAAAGATGGTTGGCAAGTACCAGGTGGTGTCATAGACGCCGATGAATCCCCTCGCCAAGCTCTAATCAGAGAAATAAAAGAAGAAATAAATCTTGATATAAAAGAAGAGGATTTAAAATTTACAGTAATGGAATATGGGAAGGCGTACGGAGACACAAATGAAGGATATGAATTTTTCTTCTCAGGTGGTGTTTTATCAAAAGAACAAATACAAAAAATAAACATTCGAGAAGATGAATTAGATGAATATAAATTTGTCCCACTAAACGAAGCACTTTCTCTTATGCGACCAAGTATACGTCGCAGATCAGAAATGACATTAAAAGTTTTAGGAACAGGTATACCTATGTATTACGAATATGATAAGTCAGTAGACCTAATAAACTAAAAAGTAAATTTTATGAAACAAATTATCACTAGACTCTCCCATCCCTTCCGGGGCCTAAAATATGCCTTTACTCGTGACTTCGCCGTCCGCTTTGAAACAATTGTTTTTGG
>DALYEI010000032.1:0-1725 GCA_031972685.1 Minisyncoccota bacterium
TTCCAAAAATTAACAATTAGGAAATTACTGACTTAATACGATAATAATATTGCGGTGAAAAGGTTCCTAATATTCTACCTTTTTTCGTAGCTATAACATACATGCTATACTATAACAAAATTGCAGCATAAATATCCCAGAAATACCTTAACGCCGAAATAGGCAAATTTAAAGCAAAATTTTATTACTAGAAAATTCCCTATAATCTGTTAAGCTGGACGTATCTATGATCTAGCGGAACAATATTAGGTTATGTCTCTAAATTTAACAATCACTGTTGCTGAATTTTTACAGAACAATCCTGAACAGAAATTTACAGCTAGAGAAATAGCCGAATGGATATATGTACATTATCCAGATCGCTGCTGGCAAAAACAACAAAAATCAAAAGCAACGGCAATTCCCTTAGATAACGATCAAGCCCTGTTACAACAAATAGTTGCAGAAATCGGATCAAAGAGATCGACTTTACAAAAAAAATATCCCAAAATAAAAATCATGGAAGGAAGACCAAGAAAATATTACTTCACGGAATCAACCGATAGTGCAGAAATAGATAAATCAGAAGAAGACTGTGCTGGTCATTCTTTACCTACAAACCATATTACAAAAGAATATCAATTATATACCGTTTTATCTGAATTTCTATGCTCGGAATTTCAAGTTTATAGCAAACGCATTGATGAAAAACGATCAAGTAATAATAAAGGTAACAAAGGTAATAAGTGGCTATATCCAGATCTTGTAGGTATGGAAGATCTTAGCCGTGACTGGCATAATGAAATCAAACATTGTGCTAGAGAGTACTCGGATAAAAAAACCAAACTCTGGTCTTTTGAGGTAAAAATGCTGATCAATCGCTCAAATGTGAGAGAAGTCTTTTTTCAGACTGTTAGCAATTCTTCTTGGGCAAATTTTGGTTATTTAGTTGCAAAGGAAATTGAAGGGAGTGATACATTAAAAGAACTACGAATACTTTCTAGCTTGCACGGTATTGGTTTTATTAAATTAGATACGGAGGATAACCCCTCTGAGAGCCAAATAATGATACCAGCTAAAGAAAAAATTAAGGTTGATTGGGATACGGCAAACAGATTAGCCGATGAAAACAAAGATTTTCTGGAATATATAAAGCTGATACGTCAATTCTATCAGACTGGGGATATTAAAAAATCTGATTGGGATATATTTTCCTAATATCAACTTTATCAGATAATATATTTTAAGCTAAATAACTTGTATGATTCGGTAAAAAAAGTATAAAAAATCTTGTATAGATATTACATTCCACTAAACTGATCTATTTTAAGTATATGTATCGAGAGAAAAAAAGGCAGAAATTATAAAAGAAGTAATACAAGAAAATTGTGATATAAAATTATTAGCTGTAAAACATCAAATAACGGCAAAGACGCTACATAAGTGGAGAAGCGATTACTATAGGGGGGGAAAAGCTAGAGGGTTAAAAAAACCCGAGCAACGGTTTGTAGAAGTACAAGTAGAAAATACTATAAAAAGGAACCGCCTTAAAAAAATAGAGTTATTATTGGATAACCATACATGCATCGTAGAACGAAGGTTAAGTAGCGAGCAACTTATCAAACTGGTACAATTACTGAAGGAGGCATGGGAGCATAAATATTTTATTGATTTTTACCATTTTTCGGGTACTTTAATCGTGTAATATTTTTGTTAGAAAATTTTTTATAGCCTGTTATGCTAGAC
>DALYEI010000033.1:0-1025 GCA_031972685.1 Minisyncoccota bacterium
ATAGAAGAAAGCCAACAGACATCGCAACAAGGGATACTCAAGAAGAAGTTAGCAGCGTGCCTTACTCCTAAAACAGCTTATGTTCTGCTGCAGGCATATAAAGCAGCAGATATTAGAGAAAGTACGTTTTACCTTTATTTATCAACTCATGTAGAAATAACTGCTGCGGAAAAAGGACAAATTCTTCAAGAAATACGATCTATTTATGGGCAGGATCATATTACAGATAAGGAGTCAGTTTATATCCATGAACTTCGAATAATTATGCCGTCAAAGACGATTACCACGTCAATTAATCAGAATAAAACAAAAAAATCACCATTACCGGTAGGAATGTGGGGTAGGGTGAGGGAAAAATTAATAGAGATTTATGGTGAAGCAACTGACCGTAATTGGTTTTCAAAGCTTACAACAAATATTAATGAAGAACGGAGAGAGATTAAACTCAAAGCTGCAACTAGTTTTTCTAAAGATTGGATAGAAACTAATTATTTCCACGCTATAGAGAGGCTAGTCAATAACGAGCAGTTTAAGGTTTATTTTTGCTAAGTGTAGATTTTTTATGTTTAAAAAGCTTAAAGTGGAAAAGAGCAACAGATTAACCCATTGAAATTATAAAGTCAAAACAAGATTTTTGTTGAAGTTGTAGTAAAAAAGTTTATTTATTATAAGTAAACCAATTGTAAAAAAAAATTCTTGTAAATTTCTATGAAAGATAAAGAATTATTAATTGAAGCTATAAATGCTTATGAAGCATTTACCCCAAGCCATCGTAAAGTATTGAAAACTCTGTTACTAATTTCAGTTGATGATGTTGCAATTGTAAGTATTCTAAAATTGAGTAAGTTATCTAAAGTTTCAAGACCAGTTGTTTATAAAGCTTTAGAAACTTTTATAAAACACGAATTAATAGAAGAGGTAAAAGATTCAAGGAATGTTTTTAATACTTTTAAATTAAAGAGAAATAAATTTGTAGAAATACAAAAACATTACGAAGCTCAGAAAATAAATTAAAAATATCAATA